>NZ_JUEE01000266.1:0-7030 GCF_000802135.1 Desulfosporosinus sp. BICA1-9 | reverse complement strand
CGATGTAAGTTGAAGTTCTCCCACAACGAATGTAATAAAAGGATGGGCAGAAACACCCAATGCTTTGTGACTACAATGTCGGAACTTTTAGCTAGTGAAAGATCAGCATCCTGCTGAACCTGTAGAATCATTTTCATCCTTGTGGCATCCTCTTCAGACAAGACACCAAGGTTTTGAATGAGGCGATGCTTAGGTTTTCCGTCTTTATCTCTATAAGAAGCGACAATTTTATAATAATTGTAGGTTTTGCCTTCTTTATTAATGGTAACTTTCTTTAGAAACATTTGTGGCCTCCAAGAGCAACTCAGTTAGTACTACAAATATTATACCACAAATGCTGATAATAAAGTATATTTTCGGGTTAATATTTTCGAAAAGTTAGGACTACACAATAGTGGTTGAGGGCTGTAACCCTTGTGCTGCAAGGGCCTGGAAATTTATGTCGCCAAACTCGGGTTTAAAAAGCGATAATTAGGTTTGCGATAAGGAAAAGTGGCTGGTTTTTACCAGTCACTTTTTTTGTTTATCTCTAATGTCTAAAGCCTACAAACTATATATACCTAGGTATAAATACTCACTTTCAAGAAAAATCTAATGCCTGCCAAGTATTAAACCTCTGTTTTTCTAACAAGACTTGATGAATCCGTATTCGCCCCTTGGCAAGAATATTATTCGACTAATAACAATAATCAAAATTAATTAAAGAATTTGATTATTGTTATTACAATATTGTCTAATTTATGGTAATATTCAATTAACTGAATTGAAATTCATTTATTGTTTAAACGGGAGCCTTATTTGTCCATGAACTTCTGTATTACAACGCGGACTTGTTTTTATCAAATTATTATGAAATGGCAGGCGACTATGACATGAATGAAAAGCCGGGAACAATCTATGATGATGTAAAAAAGTGTGTTGATGAAGTCATTAATTATGTGGGAAAAGACATTACCTTCAGTATGACCCTTGCCCTTGGTAAACCTATCCTGTTTATCAATGAACTTTACAGGCGAGCCAAAGAGGATCCCGAGATAAAGCTCAAAATCATTACTGCTCTGGCTCTTGAGAAACCGAAAGGCCACAGCGACCTAGAAAAACGATTTCTAGGACCTCTCTCGGATAGGATTTTTGAAGGAGTGCTAGAATTTGACTATATGCTGGATTTTAGAGCTGGAAAACTCTCAAAAAACGTTGAAGTCTTAGAATTCTTCTGTAAAGCGGGCGGATACCTGAATAGTCCCGAAGCTCAGCAGAACCATTTAGCTACGAACTACACCCATGCTAATCGGGATGCTGTGGCTTTAGGTTGTAACGTCTTTGGTCAGTTGGTAGGTTACCGAAAAATCAACGGAAAAACAATGTATTCTATGAGTTGCAATACAGATGTTTGTCTTGAAGCAGTAAAAAATCTTAAGGAGCTTAGGGCCAAGGGAAAAAAAGTCGCTATCATAGGGGAAGCTAACAAAAAACTGCCCTTTATGTATGGAGATGCCGTTGTGGAAGCGGATACTTATGACATTATTCTTCAAGGTCCACAGTACAACTACGAACTTTTCTGTCCTCCTCAAAATCCTGTGGCCCTGCCTGATCATATGATCGGTATTAACGTTAGCACCTTAATTAAGGATGGTGGCACTATCCAAGTAGGGATTGGTGCCCTTGGCGACGCTATTGTATCAGGGCTTATCATGCGAAATGAACATAATGACCTATATCAGGAGTTCCTCCAAAAATCCGGCATTATGAAGAGATACGAGAAACTCATCAGCGAGTGGGGAGATACAGGAGTTTTCCAGAAAGGTCTCTATGGTTCATCGGAGATGTTTGTAGATGCCTTTATGCAGATGTATAAAAGCAAGATCTTAAAAAGAAAAGTCTTTGATAGCATCCCGATTATGAAACTAATCAATAGTGGAAAACTCGCAGTAGACAGCATCCCTACAGACATCATAGATCAACTCATTGAAATGAAGGCAATCCACTCTAACCTAAATGAGGAAGATTTTACTTTTCTTGCAGAATACGGAATTCTGAAACAGGGTCTTACCTATGAATCGGGCCATATTATGGACGGCGAAACCAAATATTCTGCGGATATGAATGACAGTAAAAACCTCATTAAGATCCGAACGTTGCTTGGACAAGAGCTGAGGGGTGGTCAAGTTATTCTGGGCGCATTCTTTTTTGGACCAAAAGCTTTCTATCAAGCTCTTAATGACATGAGCGAAGAGGAAAGAAAACTCTTTGGCATGTCCGGTGTTGAAAAGGTTAACCAACTTTATGGTGGAGAAGAACTGAGAACCCTGCAAAGGAAAGATGCACGTTTTGTCAACACTGGAATGGTGGCAAGTGTTCTGGGGTCCATTTCTTCAGATCAGCTGGAGGATGGTCGGGTTATCAGCGGGATCGGTGGACAATATAACTTTGTGGCTATGGGGCATGCCCTACCGGATGCTAGAGTTATTATGATGGTTAAGAGTACCAAGGGCTTTGGTAAAAGTCTGAAATCCAATATTGTCTTCAGTTATGGGCATTGCTCAGTGCCCAAGCATCTGCGAGACATCATTGTAACAGAGTATGGGATTGCAGACGTTCGCAGTAAACCTGAAAAGCAAGTCATTGCCGAAATGATCAATATTGCCGATTCTCGTTTTCAACAGCAGCTGCTTGATCAAGCCAAAAAGGCTGGCAAAATACCTCTAGATTATGAAATCCCAGCAGAATATAGAAATAATACCCCAGAAACTATCTCCGCCCTTTTGAAACCCTATCAAGCCCATGGTGTTTTTAAACCTTTTCCATTTGGGACGGATCTAACAGAGACGGAGGTGGTTCTGGGGGGAGCGTTAAAGGTCCTAAAAAGACTATCGACTGGAAATCGCCTTACCCTGGCAAAAGGGGTGCTCTTCGAATTGTTCAGACCAATCCCCAAATCTGCTCATCCCTACATGGAACGCTTGAAGCTTGAAAAGCCGTCTTCTATACAAGAGAAAATCCTGAGAAAACTTGTTACCTTTGCCTTAAGGCACAACAACAGTCTTCGCGATTTTGCTCCTCCTCAAGTGCCTAATACAACCGTAAAATCTTTTAGTAAATAACTCTCTCGCAGTGAAAATCGTGTATCCATAAAATCAAAAGGACAAGGCTGGTTTAAAATCCAGCCTTGGCTTTTTGATTTCTAAGAAGGCAATCGTCGAAGCCGAACGCTTGACGCCAGCTAGGTCTTCCTTATACTTAATACCTTGTTCTAAATTCGTTTTCCGGCACCTCTAAAAGCTGATCTAGGCTATTTAGAATAATTGCCTTGTCCTTAGGAATAGTTCCATTGACCCAGGCAAAGTTTGAGAAATGATCACTTAACAATTCGAAGGGGCCTTCTAAATTTGCAACCAATAACCGTGTTTCTCTTAAAGCTTCGTGAGGACTTAGAAGCTGAAAGCTTCCTTGTTGTAGTTCTTCATAGAGAGGGGTTCTTTTATAGGGAACATAAGTCCGTAAACGGACAAAGTCTGGGGTGAATTTATTCAGTACTCGAGCGCTTTCTATGGCATGTTCATAGGTGCGTTCTCGCCCACCAATCCCAATCAGGATATACTCACTTAGTTCAATCCCCGCTTCTCTCACTTTGAGACCTGCTTCAATCATTTCTAAGGCAGTGAAGCCTTTTTGAATTCTGCGCAGAACTTCGTCGTCCCCACTCTCCATTCCCGAATGGATACGGTTTAAACCTGCTTCTTTCAGTAAACGCAACTCCTGGAGAGTTTTTAATTTGATAAATTTTGCGGAACCATAGACGGTCATACGCTTTAAGAAGGGAAACAGTTCTCGAGCATAGTTGAGGATTTCTATGAGCTGGTCTGTTTTCATTAATATTGTATTTCCATCCGGGAAGAAAATTGTCTGAACCTTGTTTCCATAATAATCCTGAGCCATTCGAAGGTCCTCTTTAATGTCTGTTACGGACCGGATCCGGAATTTCTTATCTCGATACATATTACAAAAAGTACATTTATTATGAGGACAACCAATGGTCGCCTGGATCAGCAAACTCTCGGCCTCACTTGGTGGTCGATAGACCGTTCCTTCATAACGCATTTTGATTCACCCGTACTTTCCCTCTTCTTAATTACCACTTTTAGTCATTCTATCATAACTCTTGAGGAAGCGTAAATAACAATCTGCAGTTTATTATTTATTTAATCTATTAATTCTGAATATACATTAAATTGTGACTAACTGTAGAAAAGGGTTTTTTAATTATTTAAGTAATATAAATAATCATAATAGATAATTAAATTTGATTATTTATATTACATTATGTGCAAATTTATGATAACATTCACTTAATGAATGAGGATTCACCAAAAAGGATCCTCTTGGTCGGGGCTATAATTTACATCAACCGCACTCTGTTGTTAGAAAATTTCGATGAAATGGCAGGCGACTAGAATGTTGAATGAAAAGCCAGGAATGATCTATAATGACGTGAAAAAATGTGTCGATACGGTGATCAACTATGTCGGGAAGGATATCACCTTCTCTATGACCCTCGCCCTAGGAAAACCGATTCTCTTTCTCAATGAACTCTACAGACGGGCTAAAGAGGATCCGGAAATCTCGCTTAAAATCATTACCGCTCTCTCACTTGAAAAACCTAAAGGCCACTCAGAACTCGAAAAACGCTTTCTCCAGCCTCTTTCAGATAGAGTCTTCGCAGGGGTTCCGGAGTTTGACTACATGCTGGATTTCAGAGAGGGAAAACTTCCGAAAAATGTTGATGTTTTTGAGTTTTACAGCAAAGCAGGCTCAAATCTCAATAATCCACTGCCTCAGCAAAACCATCTGTCTTCACACTACACCCATGTTGTGCGTGATGCTTTAGCCCTTGGAACCAACGTCTTCGGGGAACTTATCGCTTACCAAGAAATCAATGGCAAAACCCTCTATTCTATGGCTTGCAACCCGGATATCTGTCTTGAAACTATCCGGAAAATGGGTGCAATGAGGGATAAAGGTGAGAAGGTCGTTATTATCGGGGAAGCCAATAAAAAACTGCCCTTTATGTATGGAGATGCTGTTGTAGAAGCGGAAAGCTATGACATTATTCTGCAAGGGCCACAATTTGACTATGAACTCTTCTGCCCTCCTAAAGATTCCGTGGCCCTGTCAGATCACATGATTGCTCTTAATGTCAGCACCTTGATCAAAGACGGCGGCACAATACAGGTAGGGATTGGTGCCCTTGGCGATGCTATTGTTGCAGGACTTATTATGCGCAATGAACATAATGATACATATCAAGAGGTCTTGAACAAGGCGGGCTTGACAAAACGCTATGAAAAACTAATTGCTCGATGGGGGGATATAGGAGTCTTCCAAAAGGGGCTTTTTGGTTCATCAGAGATGTTTGTCGATGCCTTTATGCAGATGTATAAGAGTGGTATTTTGAAAAGGAAGGTTTTTGACAGTATCCCTCTCATGAAACTAATTAATGACGATAAGCTCTCCGCTGACAACATTCCACCGGACATCATAGACCAACTGCTCGAGATAAAAGCAGTCCATAGAAAGCTTAGCGCCAAAGACTTCTCCTTCCTTTGTGACTATGGAATTTTGAAAAAGGGTCTTAAGTATGAAAATTTATCAATCATAGATGGAGAGATCAGCTACTCAGCGGATATGAACGACGAAAAGAACAGACTTGCGATTCGAAAACTGCTTGGCAAAGAACTTCTCAAGGGGTTTGTCGTGCAGGGTGCCTTCTTTTTAGGCCCAAAAGCCTTCTATCAAGCTCTTAATGAGATGAGTGAAGAGGAAAGACAGCTCTTTGTCATGTCAGCTGTGGAAAAGGTCAACCAGCTTTATGGTGGAGAAGAACTGAGGACCCTGCAGAGAAAGGATGCCCGCTTTGTGAATACTGGCATGGTGGCAAGTGTTCTGGGGGCAATCGCCTCAGATCAGCTCGAGAATGGTCAGGTAGTCAGCGGAATCGGTGGCCAATATAACTTTGTTGCGATGGGCCATGTCCTACCTGAGGCAAGAGTTCTGATCATGATCAAAAGTACCAAAGGGTCAGGTAAAAGCCTTAAGTCCAACATTGTCTTTAGTTATGGACATTGTTCAATTCCTAAACATCTGAGAGATATTGTGGTTACAGAGTATGGAATTGCTGATATTAAAGGTAAACCAGAAAAACAAGTTGTCATGGAAATGATCAATATCGCTGACTCTAGATTTCAAAAGCAACTCCTTGAGCAAGCAAAAAAAGCGCATAAGCTACCTTTGGATTATGAAATTCCAGAAGAGTACAGAAATAACCTGCCCCCAAAAATTTCCGACCTGTTAAAGCCGTATCAATCTCAAGGTCTCTTTCAGCAATTCCCGTTTGGTACGGATTTAATGGCAGAGGAAGTTGTACTAGGTGGAGCTTTGAAGTCCTTGAAGGCCTTGGCCAAAGGAAATCGCCTTAAGATGGTCAAGGGGATGGTCAGCGAATTACTCAGACCCATCCCCAAATCAGCTTACAATCACCTGAAGAGAATGAAACTGCACGATCCGTCTTCTTTGAATGAGAGAATCATGAGAAAGACCGTTGTGTTTGCTCTTCGGAACGTCAATGCGCTGAAGAGTACTGCTCCTTCTCCTCTTAACTCTTCCAATCGAGCAGAGTCGAAGTAAGTACTAGACACAGGATATTCAGAGTTGGCAAACGATATTTAACAAACTAGAAACAGAGGTGCAGCGATCATGATCTGATCGTTACACCTCTGTTTTATTGACGCAATGACTATGACTACAGCACTGTGCGCTATTAAACACAGGGGATAGTCTGTAGTTCAAACTATCCCCCTAATTCAAGATTCTGTAGCAGTCATTCTATTGAATTTTAGTATTTACCATAGACGATGCGTTCGCGCAGCTCTCCCACCATGGCTGGTACCTCGATGCTCATCGGGCAACGTTCTACGCATCTGCCACAACGCAGACAGGAATAAACGAGGGGAGCCGCTTTCTCCATGCCACCAGA
>NZ_JUEE01000265.1:0-9851 GCF_000802135.1 Desulfosporosinus sp. BICA1-9 | reverse complement strand
AAGACTTAATCAGAGAAGACTTATTTATCTCGGTGCGACTTTAACGATTGGAGAGTATATTCTTCCCAATATTATGGCGTATTTGTCTAAGACCTACCCAGACGTGGACTTCAAAGTAAAGATCAGTAATACGGAGTCGATTGCTCAAGATGTTTCAGAGAAAAAAATGCACATAGCCCTAATCGGGGGGACAGCCCCTCAGCATAAAGACCTTAAGGTGGAGAATTTTTGGAATGACGAATTGGTAGTCGTGATTCCTCATTTTCACCCCTGGGCCTCAAAGAATAGCATTACCTTAGCTGAACTCCCAAATGAGCGTCTGGTGACACGAGAGGAAGGTTCCGGGACTCGCAAGGTGATGGAGATGGCCCTTAAAGAGAGAGGGTTTGATCTGAATCAATTGAATGTAATTATGGAACTAGAAAGTATTCAGGCGATTAAACAAGTGGTCTCGGCAGGACTTGGAATTAGCATTATCTCTTCGTTGACTGTCAGCAGTGAATGCGACCGGAAAATATTCAAGACATTAAAAATTCAAGATGCACTCGTTTATCGGCCTTTCAGTATTCTCACCAATACCCAAACCACCCAGACCAAAGATGAGCACGTCTTAATTAACCTACTCCATGATCACGAGTTGTTATCGGATATTTTAAGAAAGAATTATAATGATTTAGAGAAACACGCTAGTGAGGTTCGTTTGACTCACCCAGCAGTGAGTAATCGGAAAGGGCAGATACATGGGCAAGAACAATGGCAGTGACATTGTTATATCAAACGGATGCCGAGGATAAGATAAAGAAAGGCACAGACCGATTATTAAGGGTCTGTGCTTTTGTTATCTTCCCAAGTACAAAATCAAGTTACGTTTGATTGAAACGATTAGAATACTCGTTTAGCACCAACATAAACCAATTTCCAATAGGGGCCAAAATTATAAATGGTAACACCTTTGGAACTGGAAGAGTTGATGAATTGGCCGTTACCAATATAGATCCCATCATGGTCGACCTTTCCATTTCCGGCTATGGAAAAGAAGACTAAGTCTCCCGGCTGGAGATTATTAAAGTCCACGGAAGCTCCGACCGAGTACTGATCGCGGGAAACTCTTGGTAAAGAAATCCCGTTTTGGGCAAAGACATACTGTACATAACCTGAACAGTCAAAACCTGTCCCAGGAGATGTCCCACCCCATAAATATGAAACACCGATATACTTTTTACCAGTTGCGATAATAGCATTTGCTTTCTCTTGTCGGGATTGGGTATTACTCTTTTGACTTACTTTGGTTGCATAAAGAGAGTTAAGTTGGTTACCAGTAATGGGACCTACGATTCGGTCTGCACTCAAGGATTGAGCAGATTGGAATACTTTTACTGCTGTCTGAGTATTTGATCCAAAGATTCCATCGACTATGCCGACGTCATAACCTAGATAGTTAAGTTCAGTTTGTAGTTGAACAACATCTGAACCAGTTGTTCCTACCTTTAACAAGGTATCCCCCACTGCAGCCTGAACTGTTTGGGCTGGTGCTAACATCAGAAAAACACCAAGGATAGCTAAGCTGATTAGTTTTTTCATGTGACATCTCCTTTCTTTTATTCAAGTTGTCACCTGTTTGATCAAGATAGCATATCTTTTTGAACTTACTATGAAAAACTTATGAATTTCTTGTGAATAATGGATTAATCGAACCAGTTACTTGTCTTTGATCATCGAGGAAGCGAGTTCACTATTGATAAAATAAAAGTGGCTGAGGATCTATTCCTTAGCCACTTTATCTCTATAGAAATCTAGATGGTGAATTCAGTCTCTCTTTTCCGACTTTGCTTTGTATTGTGAACGTACTTGAACTCAGTCTACATAATCGACTATATATTTAGAGATAATATGTAAGGATCAATGGCATATAAGAGTTGCGGTTGCAGGTTACTGATAAGTGGTAGAAAGAGAGAGGCATTGACTAAAGGGGTAATCCTACATACCGCAAAAGGAGGGTAATGGATAATGTACAAAGGAGGAAAAATAATTGCGTCGCTTGTTGTCTTTGTTGCTTTAATGAGCTTACCGTTCTTCTATAATATAGGGAAATCTAACAAGGGACCTGTAATAAATCTGAATACTCCAGCTATCCAGCAATTAGCGGTTAAGCAATGTGTCGAGCCTGTAGAATGGATGAGGCCCAATCATATGAAACTTCTGAGCCAATGGAGAGAGGAAGCCGTGCGCAATGGCAAAACGGTATATATTAATAGTCAAGGAAAGTCATTCGAAAATAGTCTTCAAACGTGCGTGAACTGTCATTTTGATCCGGCTTCAAAAGAGTCTGACCAATTCTGTGTTTCATGCCATACACATACAGCCGTAAATCCGAACTGTTGGAGTTGCCATATTTGGCCAAAGCAGGCCGCGAAATGAGTCTAAACAGAAGACGGTTTTTAAAAAAAGCTGGTATGGTCACCGCTTTAGGACTGGGAGGAACCTTTGTTATTACCGGACTCCGCGGGAAAGTGGAGGCTTCCGAATATGAAACACCTCGACAAGGTCTGGTAGCGAAACGTTGGGCTATGGTTGTAGATATGAGGAAATTTAAAACCAAAGAAGACTATAATCGAGTTATTGAGGCGTGTCATAGTGTCCATAACGTTCCATCCCTAGGTAATCCTAAAGAGGAGATCAAATGGATATGGAATGAGGATTATGAACATGCATTTCCTAGCCAGAATAACAGATATATGAAAGAAAGTGTCAAAAACTATCCCTTTATAATTTTGTGTAATCATTGTGAGAATCCTCCTTGCGTTAAGGCATGCCCCACTGAGGCTACTTTTCAGAGACCCGATGGAATTGTTGACATGGACATGCATCGTTGTATTGGATGTAGATTTTGCATGGCAGCCTGTCCTTACGGAGCGAGAAGCTTTAATTATAGGGATCCAAGGCCTTTTATCAAGGAGATAAATCCAGACTTTCCCACACGAACACAGGGGGTCGTGGAAAAATGTAATTTCTGCGTGGAGCGCTTGGAAAAAGGTCTAATGCCAGCGTGTGTGGAGAAGTCCAAGGGAGGGTTAATTTTCGGAGACTTAGATGACCCCAAATCAGAGGTGCAAAAAATTGTTAGTTCGCAATACACGATTCGGCGTAAACCTGAGCTGGGTACCCAACCGAGCGTCTACTACCTAGTAGGGGGTGGGGAGCTTGTTTGAAAGAGCTTTGAAAGGTAGTCGACGATACTGGACATGGGTTTTTTTCTTACTAGTTATAATTGCGGTAGGTTTCTACTCTTACCTTAAGCAATATAGCTATGGCTTAGGAGTAACGGGCATGAGTAGGGATGTTTCGTGGGGTTTGTACATCGCCCAGTTTACGTTTCTCGTGGGTGTCGCTGCTTCTGCTGTTATGCTTGTCTTGCCTTATTATCTTCATGACTTTAAGAAATTTGGTAAGATGGTCATCCTCGGTGAATTTTTAGCGATCTCCTCTGTGATCATGAGTATGCTATTTATTATTGTCGATTTGGGTCAACCACTGCGAGTCTTGAATGTCATTTTGTATCCAAGCCCCCATTCCATGATGTTTTGGGATATGTTGGTCTTATTTGGATATCTCGTGCTCAACATTGTGATTGGGTGGACGACACTTGGCGCTGAAAGCAAAGGAAGTCCAACTCCGGCGTGGGTAAAACCGATCATTTACCTTTCCATCCCTTGGGCAGTCAGTATTCATACGGTGACAGCGTTCTTATACGCTGGTCTACCGGGCAGGCATCTTTGGTTATCCGCGATTATGGCAGCACGATTTCTGGCCTCCGCTTTTGCAGCTGGCCCAGCAATTCTGATTCTTTTGTGTTTATTGGTAAGAAGAGTCAGTAGATTTGACCCAGACCCGGGCGTTGGTGCCATTCAAGCGCTAGTCAAGATTGTTACCTATGCTATGATAGCAAATGTTTTCTTTTACGGGCTTGAGTTTTTCACAGCCTTTTATAGTAATATACCCGAAGCCAAGGCTCCTCTTAAATATCTCTTCGTCGGGCTTGAGGGCCATACAAGACTGGTTCCTTTTATGTGGACAGCCACTATTCTTGCCTTTGTAGGAATTGGATTGCTGCTTTTTCCGAGTACACGAAAGAATGATAAAATCTTGTCCTTAGCCCTTGTAGCGATCATTGCAGCTAATTGGACTGACAAAGGAATGGGTCTGGTGATTGGCGGATTTATTCCAAATCCTTTTGATAGAGTAACTGAGTATGTGATAACCTACACCGAGATATCTGTGACACTGGGGGTCTATGCGATTGGGATGCTGCTTCTTACAATCCTCTATAAGATTGCTATTTCGGTTAGGGAACAGAAAGAAACCTAGGACTCGGAGTTCTGGCATTAAAGAAAAAGATCATGGGATAAAGAACGCGTTGAAAATAAAATAAGCGTACAAAACGAATAAAAGTAGACCAAGTTTACACACTTCAGTCTACTTTTATTCGTTCTTGAAAATCTTTGTGTCTTATTAAGCGTCGTTACATTCCTGTAATAGATTTCTGGCTTCTCAGATAATGCAAAATGCTCATCAAGTCTTTAAAATCTGATAGGTTTATAGTTTAAAATAATCCATTAACTGCTTCAAATCTTTAGCTAAATCGTTTAAGCTTTCTGCCGAGGCGAACAATTCCTCGACAGAGGCGTTTTGTTCCTCTGCAGCGGCAGCTGTGGTCTGTGTGCCCGCTGAGGTGGATTCAGCCTGATTTACGACGTTTTGCATGCCAATTTTTATTTGCTCACCGTCCTGTTGTACTTTCTGCACAGTGGTTTCAATGTCCTGAGCCAATCCTGCACTCTCTTCCACAGAACCTAGGATTACGGTAAATTGATTGGAAATTTCTTTTAAGTAAGCACTTCCTTGATTTACACTATCCACACTGGTTTTCATCCCTTGATGGGCGCTCCGGGAAGCCCGTTGCATTTCCTGTACTCGCTGAGAAATATCAACTAAGCTTGTTTGAACTTGCTCGGCAAGTTTGCGGACTTCTTCTGCAACAACCGCAAATCCGCGACCGTTTTCTCCAGCACGTGCGGCTTCAATCGCAGCATTTAATGCTAAGAGGTTGGTTTGTTGAGCAATACTGTCGATGATTTGTACCGTCTTAGCGATCTCCTCGGACTTTTCATCCACGTCTCCAATTACCTGGCTCAGACTATGAACTTGACTCTCTATTTCATCCATTTGCTTGACCACTTGTCCGAGGGCGATATTTCCATTGCGCGAAAGCTCAGCGGAACGACTGGATGCTAGGTTTACTTTTTCGGCATCTTGTTCTGTTTGGTTTAGTTCATCGATCATTAGACTTATCCGATCATGATTTTGCGTCATCTCCTGGACTTGCATTTCAGCATCGTTTGCAATTTCAGTCGCCGAGGAGGCGACCTGTTCTGCCGCATGAGCCGATTGTTCGGCGCCTAAGCGCATTTCCTGAGCGGTTTGTGCCAATTGACTCGCCATATCGACTACTTTCGTAATGGTAGCTCTCAAAGAGATCCCCATATCGCCAAAGGCCTTTAGAAGTTCAGCCCCTTCACGGTTCCAGGCTTTCCAAGGGGCCTTCTTCCTCTGGCCAATATCCCCTGAGGCGATTTCGTTGGCATTGTGCACAAAATTACGCATCATTTTGCCGAGGGCCCGGCTCAAAAACCAGCCAATGACGAAGCTTACTAAGACATCAATCACGACAAGAATGACTGAAATGCGTGTTGCCTTCTTGAAGATCTCGTTTGAGGTTACCGTACTGTGCATGTTTACCTCATCCATTTTGGAGTTCACTAACTTTTGAATAATATCCCCAGCCGACATATGCTTGCTCTCATCAACATCATACATATGAGCTCTAGCTTCTTCAATTCGTCCTTCGGCTATGGCCTGAATCGTAACTTTTGATGATTCTACATAGTCATTCCAGGCGGCTTTAAACTGTTTCCAAGAATCTGAATCCTGGTTCGATTTAGATATACCTTCATAATTGGCCATATGTTCTTCAACATCTTTGTTTTTCTGAATAATATCCGCTAAGAATTTTTGGCGCTCTTCCGGGGTGCGTGCGCTGACCGCGAAGGCGACATCAGTACGATAGCCTTGGGCATCGAAACGTAACTCTGAGAGTTGGTTCAAAGGAATCACATCTTGTTCATAAACCATATTCGAAGTATCGTTCATTTGATACATCCCGTAAATTCCGATGGTTCCGACAACCCCTGCAGCCAATGCAATAAATAACATCAAGACTGTGACCTGAAAACCCAGCCCTTTATTCTCCAATTTCAAACAATTCACTCCTCTATGTTCTACAAATCTCTTTAATTTTGTATCATTCTGCACCAAAAATAAATATCCTGCATTTGTTCAAGTAAATTTGTTGTTCGGGAAGTAGCTATGAGAAAAAGATGTTTCATTCTGGGCAGCAAATGGTCTTCAGGGTGAGGGAATGATCTGGAAGCACATCAATTAGGGTTCCTTCTTCATAAGATATTCACAGTTTATTCATCAAATAATCCAATTGATATAGTAGGATTTATACATGGGAATTTTAAAGTTTGATTATTATTCTCAGAGGGGGAACGTGAATTAGGCACAAATTTTATTCACTTAGCATTGGGGGATTTTCACTAAGATCTTACGGTGTAGTGGTAGCTCAGAAGCAATTCGAAAAGGTAGCCTACGAAAGGACGATTATCTATGCTTATCTTGAAGGGAAAGAAGTCAAACGGCATCGTAGGAAAATACAAAAGTATAATCGATGCTCGAAAGATCTTTTCCGACGCTCAAAGATATCTTGCGCAGAATCAAGTAGATCAGGAGCTGGTCCTGGTAGAGGGTGATCATGTTGTGATGACTTGTATGCTGAGGATGTTTAATAACCAAGCCACATTTTCTCCGACCTAACTTAGCCGCATCGTTTCTTTTATTAAGAATAATTGAATCAGTTTATTACTTAGGAACGGGAGTGATAGGGGAGATCTTAGATGATGTATGGATGAAAGTCAATATTCTAAGGTTCTATTATAGAAAATCAGTTTGAAGGAGGAATTCATTGATGGGTAGCTGGGGATACGGTGGTTATGGAAGTTGGGGATATGGGTGGATGGGTAAGGGAACGTTCCTCATCTTAGGGATTGGGATAATTCTACTGGGTATCTATATATTTCGTCGCAGTGCATCACAGGTTCATACAGGAACGCTAGGTAAGCATAGTGGAATAGATATATCCTGCGTGAACGGTATGCGCGTGGCGAGATAGATTCAGCGGAGTATCAAAGCCGGAAAAAAGATTTGGGAGACAGTTAAGTAGAAGGGAATCTCATAAAAAAGGGCAGTGGCTTCACAGGAAAAACTGCCCTTTGACATTTGTTATATAAAAGTGGTTGAGGAAAGAATCTCAGCCACTTTTCGCGTGTGTGCTTATTTGCGCTTTAGAGAAAGGAAAGTTTGTTTGTAATGCAGGTAAATCTTACTCCCATTTGCGGATCAAGAAAAATGACAATATTGTTATTCTAAATTCACAAGAAATTCACAAGAAATTCGCAGCTTTGTCGAACTGATTAGGTATCATTACATTGGCAAGAAAAAATTGCCATATCTAGGGAATATCTCTGGATATAGATAAGATAAAAAAAGAAAAAAGGAGGAAATTAGGTGTCAAGATTTTATCCTAATAAGTTTGTCGCATCACTAGCTATCACTGCACTCACAGTAACTGCTGGATTAACTCCCGCAGTCGCTATGGCAAACGAGGCGCAAGTAAAATCAACGTACAATGTTCAGTCCACTCAGAGCTTAATCAATACTCTTACTCGTCTTGGTGGGTATGACAGGTATGGCACAGCAGTTCAGATCGCAGACTATGGGTGGCAGTCGGCCAGCACAGCAGTCCTAGCACCATCGGGTGATCTAAACATGGTAGACGCGCTTGCTTCGTCAAGTCTTGCCAAAGCAGTCGATGGACCAGTACTTCTTGCAGATCAAGACTCAGTACCTTCTGACACAATGAAAGAATTAGAAAAGCTAGGAGTAAAAAAAGTTTATTTGGTAAGTGGAACAGCAGTCATTTCGGCAAAAGTAGAGAGTGACCTTAGCGCAGTTGGTATTCAAGCTGTGCGGATAGGTGGTTATGATCGGTATGAAACGGCTGTAAATATCGCAAAGGAAATCCAAACGATCAAACCCTTTCAAGAAGTTGTGGTCACAAATGCATATGCTAATGTCGACGCAATTTCAATTGCCCCAATTGCGGCTGCCAAAGGAATTCCAGTTCTGCTCGTTAATAAGGATTCAGTTCCGACAGTTGTGTCAGATTTCATTAAGTCATCAGGAATAAACAAGACCTATGTCATTGGCGGAACCGCGGTTGTATCCGACTCTGTAAAGGATACACTGCCAAACGCGGCGAGACTCGGTGGATATGATCGTTTTGATACAAACACAGAAGTACTAAAGAAATTCGAAAACCTTATTATCGGGGGCAGCATGTTCTTCGCAAATGGGAACGATACAAGCCTTATTGACTCGTTGACAGGTGCTCCGATGGCAGCCAAATTGGGCGGTGCAATTGTCTTGTCTAATAAAGAAACAGTTCCAGACGGTACTAAAGGGTATATCCAGACAAATATAGCCCTTAAGAATCCTGTAGTTCTAGGTGGAACAGCTGTAATATCGGATTCAGCCATACAAAGCTTAGGATATGCCCAGCCCGGCCAGTCTGACATTTTAGACGGGGCTGTGGAATTAAGCACTCCCAATGCAACATTTAGGGATAAAACAGTCAACGGGAACCTTCTAGTCAATGCAGAAGGCGTAACGTTACAGAATATCCGTATCAAGGGTACGCTATTTCTCGATCCAGGCAAGGACGGCTCTGCTACTCTAGACGACGTGCAAGCCACTAGAATTGTAGTTCTATCGGGTGCAGACCGCAGTATTTACTTAAAAGAAACCAAAGCAGATAGTCTAGTCGTGTCAAGTTCCTCTGATGTTCATGTAGTGGCAGAAACAGGAACAATTTTAGGGTCTACATTAATTCAATCTACTGCTGCTGTAGAATCAAAAAGTGGAGCGAACGTAGGGTCATTGGTCGCGCAGCCTCAACGAGAAGCATCCATTAATGTACAACTCCAAGGAACATTCTCTAACGATGTTTCCCTGAGCGGGAGTGTAAGACTAACGGCAGCAGATGGCGCGGTTATTCCTACTGTTAAGGTGACTGGGGCGACAACTCCAGATTCAATTCAGTTAGCAGGACAGTTCTCTAGTGTAACTATTAATGATAACTCGTCCATTACCGTACTATCAGGTAAAATCGACAAATTGGAGACAAAGGGAACATCCGAAATCGTTGTAAAAAGTGGGGCAGAAGTTACGGTTTTGAGTTCTGCGACTGGGAGTACTAAAGTAAGTGGCGGTGGAACCGTAAACGGTAAAACAACGACGGATACTCCTACAGAACCAGGCGATATTCCAGTTGTATCTGATGGAAGTGGAACGTCTCGTGATACAGATAGAGAGGTCATTCAAAAAACAGAGCAACCCTTAGTCACGGGAACGGTCAGAGCTGGAGACACCATGATTTCAGGAACTGCTGAAGCTGGGGCAACGGTAAGTGTCAAGAGAAGCGGAACCGAAATTGGAGCAGCGACGACTGATGGAAACACAGGGGACTACACGGTGACCTTAATCGACGGAGTAATCCTGGCCAAAGACGAAGTGCTTTCGATAACTGCCGTAGCACCTGGCAAGACCGAGAGTAACGTCTCGAGTATCACGGTAGTCGAAGCTCAAACAACACAACCGACAGTCATGGGAACAGT
>NZ_JUEE01000264.1:0-21447 GCF_000802135.1 Desulfosporosinus sp. BICA1-9 | reverse complement strand
CATCCACAATGGCATATATAATAACTGTCTTCTCATCTTTATTGAATTTATAAAATATCAGATGCCTTTCAACAATAATTACTCTATAACCCTGCTTTTTCAAAATTGAATATCTTGGTATATTTCCTGACTCCGGAAAATCTTGCAGACGATTGACTGCTGTTTTAATTTTGTCCAGATATCCCAGTGCAATATCGACGTCTCCTGAATCATCTGCTATATAAAATATGATTTCACGGAGTTGCTCCTCTGCCTTATCCGTTCTCAGTAGTTTATACTTCATACATTCTTCCTTTCCAATAAAGATGCCCGAAGTTCGTCAAACGAATCCTTCATCGGTGCCACTCGTCCAGATTTCACATCATCATCTGCTTCAGCTAACGTTTTCAACAGCTCTAATTCTGATTTCAGCTGATAGTAATCCTGTAATCCAAGAACTACCGTATCTCCTCTTCCATTTACCGTAATAATAACAGCTTCTCTCGTTTCTTTGCACTGTTTTGATATTTCACTGTAATGATTTCTTAAATCTGCTGACGGCCGGATTATTTTCTCCATGGTATCACCTCTTTCCAATATACTTTCTAATAGTCATATTATATCATAATACGACTACGTCATCAACCATATAATTCCAGACAAATTCACTATGGACGGTTTATTATACTATAGATTATGGGAATGAGTTCCCAGCGAAAAAAAATTATTCTGTGAATTGGCAATCGCCACATTATCACCGGTCAGCAGAAAGTTAATACCCATCACCCCAAGCAAAATAGGCGTTTTATTCCGGGAAAATATTATAGACTGAATCCCGTCTCTTTGAGAGGCGGGATTGTTGTTTAAGTATTATTCTTTATCAACTCATACGCACTCATCTTCAATGATATAATTGAATATTGCAAATAAATTTAATAGAGGTGTTCTGATGAAGAGAAAGAAGGAATTTTATAAAGAGAAAGAGATTTATGACTCTGTAAATCTCTGTGCTAGCAACGGCAAAGTACTTAGGGACAGTATTGGCTGGTCCAGAAATCCCGTGTTTAACTGCAATCTTTCTGGCCAGTGGCTACGCAAAAAGAAATGGAATTATTGGTGTATAATCAGTAACGAATGCCTTCCGCCTGAATATGGATGATTAACTGTCCTCGGCGATGCACGTGTTTGTTCTATTCCACATCGATAACCTTCAACCCACTTGCTTGTTTAGAATTTTCACCCGCTGACGCTTTCTCAACGTTTTCTTTGCTGATATCATAGAGAGCCCGCATCATCTGTGTTTCCAAGTCTTTGACTGGTTTTTGAATGGACTCTGGCAATTGTTCAACTACTTTACGGACTAAAGAAATTTTCATATTCAGCATGCGTTTAAGCAATTCCTCATTCATTGAATACACCTCCGAACCTGACCATTAGGGTTTCGTCTTCAAATTTGGCACCTATTACTGTTAGATTTTCCAGGGTTCTAGGCAAGGTAATAGTTCGTTTGATGTTTCCCACCTTGATAATTAACTCATCAGCCTTTTGGTTAAGGGAAAGATCCTTTTTGGTGGTGAAAGGCATATAAATCGCCATAACATACTCGTCATTTTCCTTGGTTACTTTCTGAGTTCGGGCATTGTATTTGATCGTGGTCGGGTCTTCTCCTTTAAAAATCTCTTCACCCATCCTGTCTAGCATTTCCAAGCCCACAATTTCCTGTTCAAAAAGGGGTACGTGATAGATGGGCAGAGGGGAAAAACTATCTTTGATCATTGCTTTGTACTTCTTCTGAATATCCTTCCAAACCGAAAAATACTGATCTGAAACATTATCAGGTATGATTCGATTAACTATGACCGCATCCACATTGAAATCGTAAATATTTAAATAAGTGAAACTTCGTTGGGCTTCTTTGACAACCATTTTTTCCGGGTTAACGACAATACGAATACTGGTCACTGCACGGTCAGAGAAGATCTGACGCATTTCATCAAGCTGATGATAGATATTATCGATCTCCGCCATGACTGAATCGGTAGGCATAGGAATCCCAAGCAGCGGCTCAGCCACGGGCTTCAAAAACTTAATTGCTTTTCGTTTCATCGGGAAAAGCTTTTCCATCCACCACCTGAGCATTTCCGGAAAACTGAGCAAGGCCAAAGTTTCTCCGGTCGGCGCACAATCGATGACAATAACATCAAACGTATTTTGTTTGTAATACTGCAAGATTCTCAAGAGACTTAGTAAATCTTCTATCCCGGGAAAAACCGTTAATTCTTCTGTGGTAATATCTTTAATAGTCTTCGCAGTGAACAGAGTCGTTAAATATTTTTGTACTTGACCCCAGCCCTTTTCAACTTCATGCACCGAATCAATTTCCTGGGCCCAAAGATTAGGTCGGATTTCTTGTGGCTCAGGGGATAACTTTATATCTAGAGAATCCCCGAGGCTATGAGCCCGGTCAGTACTTACCACTAGGGTTTTTTTGCCGTT
Organism: Desulfosporosinus sp. BICA1-9; assembly: GCF_000802135.1. Lineage (NCBI taxonomy): Bacteria > Bacillati > Bacillota > Clostridia > Eubacteriales > Desulfitobacteriaceae > Desulfosporosinus > Desulfosporosinus sp. BICA1-9. The sequence continues at coordinate 18,972 of NZ_JUEE01000264.1, read as the reverse complement.
TTTTGCACTTTGCGCTGCTGACGATGCAGCAATACTGGTCTTACCTACCCCGCCTTTTCCCGTGTATAAAATAATTCTCATCATTTTTCCCTCCTGAATAGTTATTATTGCCACCTAAATGATACTTCTTGATCAATACTCTTCCTTGTGCAAATAGTACTTAATGCGAAGTATTCTTTAAAAATTTAACCCATCTCTTATTCGATGGGTATTTTTCTAATGACTTTTTCTAACTGATTATCTCCAGATACAATATCTTCCCGACTTAAAGCATCGACTATTTTCATGAAAATCTTTAAAAGAGTTTGCCGTTCCTCCGTGGATAGTACCGTATTGATTCGTTCCAGGTAGGATCCAATGCTTTCTTTGACCTCTGTCATCATGCTTTTTCCCTTATCTGTAAGTCTGATAGCAACGATCCGTCGGTCCTCTTCGCTCCTTTCCCTTTGCAGATACCCGTTTTTAACCAACCTGTTGACTAACCCTGTTGTCGTACTGAGAGGAGCATTAATATAATCGGAAATCTGGCTCATAATCACTTCCCCGTATCTGTCCACAATCAGCATAGCCAAAAGCTCAGTCTTTGAAACAGCTAAGTCTAGCTGTATCCACTCTTCAGGATAAAAAACTTTACGCAAATTATCCAGTACTAAATCTAAAACTTCATTCTGAACCATTGACGAACCCCCGATTAAAATACTTCAGACGAATACTTCTCCAGGAGAACTATTCTATATATAAATTAACTCTTTGATTAATCTTTGTCAAGTGTTTTCGGTAAGATTTCCGTAGAAAGCGTTGTTGTAGCAGGTATTGCCTATATTCTTCTGAAGCTTGACAATTATTTGAAATGATGTATTATTGTATTAAGTGTTTAATACAATAATACAAGGGGTGATGCAAATGCCATGGGAATTAAAATCTGACAGACCTATTTACACCCAGCTGATTGAACAAATTGAGCTGATGATATTTTCCGGTGTTTATCCCCTGGGGTCCAAACTGCCTTCGGTACGAGATATGGCTCAAGAGGCTGCAGTTAATCCTAATACCATGCAGAGGGCTTTAGTAAAATTGGAGGAAGATGGACTCATCATTACCCACCGCACAAGCGGTCGGTCGATAACGGAGGATGCACGTATGGTAGAAATGGCAAAAACTAAATTGGCTCAGGAGCAAATCTCGGAATTCTTAGCAAAGATGCATTTGATGGGCTTTGAACAAAGGTCGATCTTAACCATTATTGATAACATGGTAAAGGAGATGAAGAAATGAGCGCCATTTTAGAATGCAACGACCTTACCAAAAAATTTGGAAGTAACGTAGCGGTATCTGCCGTTAATCTCAAGATAGAGCGCGGGCAAATCGTAGGGCTGCTGGGACCGAACGGCAGCGGAAAAAGCACCATCATTAAGCTTGCCAACGAACTCTTGACTCCCACCAGGGGAAGTATTCTCATTGGAGGTAAGAAGCCTGGTACCGAGACCAAGAAAATCGTCTCCTACCTCCCGGAAAAGACTTATTTGAATGATTGGATGCGTGTACACCAAATCATTGAGCTGTTCTCCGATTTCTATGAGGATTTTAAACCGGAGAAGGCTTACGATATGCTTAAAATCCTCAATATCAATCCTAATGACAGACTGAAAACCATGTCTAAAGGAACAAAGGAAAAAGTGCAGTTAATTCTTGTTATGAGCCGTGAAGCAGAACTTTATCTTTTGGATGAGCCTATCGGCGGAGTGGACCCGGCAGCCAGGGATTATATTCTGCAAACGATTCTTCGCAATTACAATGAAAATGCCACGGTGATTATCTCGACCCACCTCATTTCAGATATCGAGAATATCTTGGATTATGTAGTGTTTATCAATCATGGCCAAGTGGTTTTGACCTCGTCTGTGGATGATATCCGGGACGAAAAGGGTAAATCTGTCGATGCTTTATTCAGGGAGGTGTTCAAATGTTAAGCAAGCTTTTAAAGTACGAACTAAAAGCCACTGGAAGAATATTTCTCCCACTATTCCTCGCTTTGCTGATGTTTGCAGGAATCACACGATTGATTTATTCGATAGGTCCCGAGAAATGGGATGCCCCCGCCAGCATCAGCATGGCCATCTATATCATTATTATGGTGGGGATGTTCGTGATGACCTTTATTATGATGATTCAACGTTTTTATAAAAATCTGCTTTCCGATGAAGGCTATTTGATGCTTACACTGCCCGTAAAGCCCTGGAAACATATTCTCAGCAAGCTTCTGGTTTCTATGTTGTGGATGGTGACCAGTGGAATCGCTGCCTTGATTTCGATCTTGATTATTACTCTTGAAAAAGGAGACATCACTAAAATCGTGGTGGGATTACTAACTGTTTATGACCAAGTGTATGAGCAATTGGGCGCTTCGATGTACCTTTTATCGGTTGAGATTATCATAGGCGTTTTAATAAGCTTAGCTTCAGGCATCTTGATCTTATATGCCTCGATTGCCCTTGGACACTTATTCAGTAAGCATAGAATGTTGGCCTCCTTCGGAGCCTTCATTGCCCTTAGTACTCTTTCCCAAATCCTTTTCACGCTCATAGGTTTGATCCCTGAAGCCTATTTTCCCGATATCCATATCTCTTCTAATGATTTCATAGGCATGCAGCATCTAATTCAATGGGTGATTGCTGGTGGAATTATTTTCACAGGACTTCTAAGTGCTGCTTACTTTGCTATCACGAATTTCATTTTAAGTAAACGGCTAAATTTAGAATAAAAGATTCTTCAATAATGTCACGCTAGCCATCATTGGCCATAGCTAACTTCAATCCGACATCCATTAATCGTAGCTACATGGATCAGGCTATAAAAAGAGCGAACCTTAGCGTATCCAATAGTAATAAGCAAACGCTGTGAACAGCCTCTGCTAAGCGAATGCAGAACCCGCTAGCTGATATTTGGATATCAGCTAGCGGGTTTTTGTCAATCGAGAATCGCCAATCCTCCATCGATTGTAGTGAAGTCATGACTACTGTTTTACAAACATTTGAACAACAACTTTTCCTCTTGAACTATCTGTAATCCCGATCCAAACACTTATTTTTCATAGGCCCTTATTGCTTCTGCTATATCAAATTTTTTCATTTTAAGAAATGCTTCCGTCACTTGTACCAATTTTGCAGCATCCTTAGTTTGCATCATTACATTCATCATCGTAGGAACAATCTGCCATGAAAATCCGTATTTGTCTTTTAACCAACCACATTGTTCTGCTTCAGGAACAGCAGATAGTTTCTCCCAATAATAGTCTATTTCTTCTTGTGTATCGCACATCACCATCAATGAAATAGCCTCATTAAACGTAAAGTTGTGCTCATAGGCGCTGTCCATAGCTGCAAATGTTTGGTTTTCAAGTACGAAGTCCACATGTTGAATCGCATTAGCTCCGTTTGGGGCAGCATCCTCGCCGTATCTAAGAATATGACCAACGCTCGAATCTTTAAATAATGTTGTATAGAATTGGATGGCCTCTTCTGCATTTCCACACTGATCTCCGACAAACATAAGGGTTGGGGTTATTTTCTGCTTAAGCTCGAAATCACCCATGTACATCACTTGCCAAGAAAGGCCGTATTTGTCAATCACCCATCCATATTTTTCGCTAAACGGATAGGCGTCAATTGGCATGAGCGCTGCGCCATTTTCGATAAGTTTCTCCCATAACCCTTCAACCTCTTCAACAGAACTACAAGCGATGAGAAATGATACCGCAGGGGTGAATTTAAATAATGGACCCGCTGACAGCAGCATGAATTCTTGTCCTGCAAGCTCAATTGTGATCATATCCACGGATCCTGAGGGTGTATCATTTAAGATGGTTTTGTCCTTGAGTTTTGATCCTTCAAATAGAGACATATAGAATTTTGCTGCCTCATCGGCTTCCTTGTCAAACCATAAGTGTGGGACAATCTTTTGCATATAGGTCTTCCCTCGCATTCAGGCAGATTTTCCTCAATTATACTGCGTATTTGAAGAGAATCCAAGTTTGGAGAAAAACTGCTATTGCCACACTAATCCCTTCCACTTGAAATATCATATCGACCGATTAAGGATGGTGAGTCTGCATAATGTAGCTCTCGATTCTTTAGACCCGAATTCATGGTTCCTGCATAGATCACACTGCGTTTGGGATATGAGATGGAATTTATCAGATGTGAAATTGACCCGCCAAATTAATTAAGGTATAATATAGGCAGAATTATGATAGAACTAATTTGAAGGAGCTATAAAGTATGCCGACCATCAAATCGTCCACCTCACTGCGGAACGATTATAGCAAAATCTCCAAGTACTGCCATGAATCCGGCGAACCGGTGTATGTTACCGTCAACGGCGAAGGCGATTTAACCGTAATGAGTATTGACGCTTTTGAGAAGCGCGAACGAGCACTGGAAATCCGCGAAAAGCTGCTGGAAGCTCGATTACAAAAAGCCAATGGTGTGCCTATGCTGGACTTCGACGAAGCGATGAGCGAACTGAAGGTGTTGGCACATGGCAAATTATAAAATTAGAATCATGCAGATTGCGCAAGATGACATGAAAGCCATTGTTGCGCATATTCGCTTAGATGATCGCGATGCCGCTATCAGAATGTATGAAAATATAAAAGCGTCCATAGGCAGGCTGGCGGAATTTCCACTCATGGGTCCAATGCCGTTAGACAAAAAGATCGCTGAACAGGGCTATCGCATGATCGTTGTTGATCCCTATCTAGTGTTCTATATCCTGGTTATGGAGGATAATACTGTGGAAGTTCATCGTGTGCTTCACTGCAAACAGAATTTCCCTCGAATCCTCTAAATTTGAGCCAGATAAATTAAATACCAAGGACATGTCCCGATAGATTAGGTAAATATCTGGAATATGTCCCTTTTTGTTTGTCTCCCACAAAAAACAACACATTCCCACTACTGCGCAAACTGACAGAAGAAGATTGGCCAGGTGAATAAGATTGAACAGAAAAGAATTCTCAAATATAGTTTATGAGATTGTCAAGGATATCCCCTTCGGTAATGTCGCCACATACGGAATGATTGCCTTCTTATCAGGTTACCCGCGACGTTCAAGAATGGTTGGAAAAGCACTGCATCATGCCCCAGATTTCCTCAACATCCCTTGCCATCGGGTTGTGAACTACCAAGGTCGTTTAACTCCCGGATGGACAGATCAAAAACAACTCCTATCCAACGAAGGTATCCACTTCAAGGAAAACGGGTGCGTGGATTTGAAAAAGCATCTGTGGGGAATGGTGTTCATAGTTCACCGCAATTGAAATGCGAGATAGATGCCCAAATGGAAGATCTCATCGCCTATGCCGCCGAACAAAATTTTGTCTCACAATTCCACCAGGGTCGGTACATGTCCGGTATAGGGCAAAAACTTTGTAAGCAGGTCTGAGGTCCTGATCTTCAAGCTGGAGGTATTGACACACGGATGACATCCGACGTATTCACCATGCAAAACTTCCTTATCAATCAACAACTGTACAGATTTGCTTACATCGTTCATGAGACCTAATACACTGACTGATCCCGGTTTTATATTCAAATACATCTCCATCTCTTCAGCCTCGGCAAACGATAATCTAGACGAACTAATTTGTCTGGATAAATCCTTTGTCCTAAACTTTTTACGTGTTTTGCATAGGTTACCTTCTTATTTTTTAGTTGGAATGATTCTCTCTAACACTTTTACACATGCCCATCTACCAATGGTAACAACAAAGATCAGGCAGTATTAAACAAACTCTTTCAGTCTGCATTTCATTTTTGCTTCAGCCCATTCGGCATCTTTTTTTGTAGTACTAGCCATGTGATTGTCCTTTCTTAACCCTCGATCCTTAATCGAATAAGTTGATCTGCTTAGCCTCAGAAACCCTGAAAATGGCTTTTTCCAGCTTTTCATCGTTCTGAATCGCGTTTTCATCCCGAATAAGTTCTTCAAACTTTAGATACTCATTACTTCCGATGGCACTGGTCCTTACCTTCAGCATGTAGATTAAGTTAAAGCAATTCATAATCGAGTTTTGTTTCAGATCGGAAAGACAGATGAGCTGAGTGCGGTGTTTTTTGGCAATTTCGAAGAGTGGATTGAGCAGGTGTTCCGAAGATATAGGGCCAAAGGGATTATCCATCACCAAGACACTGGAATCCTTTTCTTCGTCGGCACCCGCAGCTTCTAGGGTACGGGATCGGGTATAAGCCATTAAGGCCGAGAGTACGGAGAAGTAGACGACAAACTTTTCCCCACCTGAGTTCTCTCGCACGGCATCTTCCCAGGTCTTAAGACTGCTATTTTGCATGTTAAGATCAATCTTAAAGACCTTGACAGGAATATTCGAATTACCCAAATAGACATTCAATAATTCTCGGCTGTACATCAATTTAGCGACAGCCTTTTTGACGTCTTCCTCGCTTTTTTCCGCTCTGGTTTCCTCGCGCACTTTCAAAATACACTCTTCAATGTATTCCTTCATCCGCATCCCTGCGGCATCACTAGAATCCAAGGATAGTTCAATCTTGAGCATTTGCACAGGTCTGCTTCTTCCTTGCAGACGTACCTTGGAATGGTCGGATATCCATTCTATTTCTTCAAAAAACCTCATCCCATGGAGTAGGCTCTGTTGAATCATATCCTTTTTGTTTCGCTCTAAATTGGAGAGTTGGTTTTCATGAAGTTGAATTAATTCCCGAAGCTTATCTTTATGCAGGCTCATGCGTTCATAAAGATAATAATAACTGTCATAATCCATATCAACCTTCTCCCAAAGCAGATCAAGCCCTTTAAAGATATTGCTGATGTTCGTATTTCTTTCCCGATAGTCGGCTTTCATTCCGATATACTTGTTTCTGAGGGCGTCGGTTTGGGTACGGTTCTTGGTTTCCACACTACGATAGCCTTCTCCTAACACCCTAGTTTGAGCCTTAATATCCTGTTCAGGGCGGAACCCTTTTACCGGTTCAAAGCTCACTCCGTTGCTATAGGAACTGATTTGTTCCATCAACTTGTGATAATCGCTGATTTTTCGAGATATGAGCTCGATCTCTTGGAGCAGTTTGGTATGCTGCCTCGATAGCTTATAACGCCGTTCTTGGAAATCCCCTTTGATATCTTCAGGACTGAGAGGGGATTCTGCGCCCAGTTTTTTTATTTCCTCAAGTGCGTTGGCACGAGCTGTATCTGCCGATCCCTCATCTCTAACTGCTTTCTTTTCCTCCTGCTGTCTCTTCCTACTTAACGCTTCCAGGCTGTTGATCTCCGCATGAATTGCCTCAACCGTTCCTTCATCATAGACTACTCCATGATAGTCGCTTTCCAGCAGACCTAGTTTAGTAATCTCTTTTTCCTTTTTCTCACATTCCGACTGCAGTTCAGTTTTACGTTTTTCCAGTTGCTCAATTTCTCCGCTATACGACGCCTTCAAGGCTCTAAGTCGTGCCTCCAAGTCTTCTAGCGTACCCTCGACTAGTTCTGCTTCCGGCGCATTCTGATAGGAGATGTACTTTTTTCGGATATCCCTCGATGCGCTTTCGGTCCGCTCAATCTCTAAGGATAATTTTCCGCTCTCTGCCTGCAGCTTATCTAGGCTTGCGGTCAATTCTGACTTTTTCCCCTCTGAGCCGGTTATCGCTTCAATGATTTCCGCGAGCTTTCTCCGACAGGTTTGGTAGTCTCCTTCTTGTTCCATCCAGGTCTCAAACGTCTCAACGGCAACTTGCGCTTTTTGTAGAGAAGCCTTCATTTCTTGGATCCTTTGCTCAAGTTCTTCCTGAGCAGTGCGGAGGGTTGCCTTTTCCATTTTAAGGAGATCCGTTCTCGTTTGAATTGTCTGGAGCTGCTTTTCACTGGCAGTTAACTTTTTACCCAGGACATAGCGATACTCCGCCTTATAGACAAAACGCCCACAGATGGCCTGTTTAGCAACTGCTTCATTGCGCTCCTCGGAATAATGTTGATACTGTTCCAGCGCTTCTGTTTGCTTTTGTTTCAATTCCTCTTCAAGTTTCACTAGGCTAGCATTGTCAAAGACCCTGCCCTCATACAGACAAACGAGAGAAAGTCCTTCACTGGTCTGAACAAATCTGTCCTCGCTCGTCAAACTGACACCTAAGTCCTCATAGGCAATAATCGGAATAACCCGTCGCATGGTCATTCGGTTCATAGACTGGGCTAAGAGTTCTATATTCTCCCTGGCTAAAATCAGGGCATAGGGCAAGACCGGATTTCTAGCCAGCATTGTTTGCCGAATTTCCAGGGGCTGGTTGCGCAAATACGTTTCGCCGGTGTCATATTGAATATCCTGATTGGCCAGAATAGAGATAATTTCTTCGGGGATATGCAGTCTCCCGTTTTTAAGTGAAGTAAGAGACTCGGTAGAATCATCACGAATCCGCACCGCTTCTTCGAGGCTTTGATCCAAGTTTTTGAGCAGCTGGCTAAAGGCTGTGCGGAGACGTTCCCTGTCAAAGCGTAGTTCAAAGTCAAAGCCAAACTTTTGGAGAATCCCTTGAATTTCCTGTTCCTGTTGCTCATATTCAGCAATTTCTCGCTCTAGGCCACGAAGGAGATTGGTTTCGTTAGACTTTGCTTCCTGTAATCCTTGAAGTTCTTGTTCCGCCTCCAGTTGTTTTTGTTCAATCTTAGTTCTTTCCTCGACCCGTCTTTTACCCTCTAGTTGCAAGTTATCCTGGGTCTTCTTAAGCTCTAGACGTGTCTTCTCAATATCCTTTGCTGAGAGTTCTCCCAGCAGATTTCTATTTAGGCTGAGTTTAAGCTTGGTTTTAACGTCCCGTTCATGAGCCTCGTATTGCTTAGTTTGTTGCTGAAGGCTCCCTTTGTCTCCCGCATAGTTCATTAAGTCCCGATCCAGCTTCGTGGAGTCGCGTTTGAGCTGATCCAGTGCAGTTCTCTGATCCGTTCTTTTCTCACCTAGGCGTGACAAAGCTAACTCTAGGGTTTGTATTGTTTCTTAAGATAATTTCTTGAGGGAATACTCCAGATTACGCATCCTCTCATCCGTATCGCATTGTGACCTAGAAGTGGCCAACTTTTCATCGATTCCGGAAAGATCGGCTTCTTTTCCTCTGATCTCAGCTCTTAGGCCAGCAGCTTGCATTATTTTTCCGGACCGTTTTGCAGCTTCAAGCTTATCTTCGTTTTCTTGACTATTCTTTTCAGCCTCTGCCAGTCTTGAGGCAGCCAAAGCATGCTCGTCACTTCTTAACCAATACGTATTGGAGCGTTCCTCTAGGTTGATTCGCAGCTGTTCTTGGTTAATGGTGACTAATTCCTCTTTATTTTGCTCGTGAGTTCCTTTCAGCACGATGGTTTCAGTGTTTAAATAACTGTTTAAGGCCGCCAGTTTACCTCCAATAAGTTTTTGTTCTTCCAAGCGGTTAAGCAGTTCGACTAAAGCCCCTACTTGCTCTCCATAGACCCCCAGAAATTCGTCGAGAACTTGCTTTTCTAAGATAAAGCGTTCATTCTCGATGACCTCCCGCACTAAACCTGCCAACATTTCCTCTAGTCTGTGAGCTTCAGAACGATCTTTGAAGATCACTTTCTCGATGGTTTTGATGATCCAATCGTTGAGCAATTGGCTGGAGTTTTTATACTTTTGGAAAATCTCGTCTAAACCGCCTTCGCTATCATTGATTTTGGCGATAATATTTCTCCACTCATCCTGGGCAATCCCAAATTCAGCCAGACGTTTTCGGTAGCGGTCCCCATCATCATCGTAAAAACAGCCAAAATGATAAAGATCTTTCTTCTCCTTATCGGCCATCATCTCCCAAGCCTCTCTAAAGGGCTTGATCTCCAGAATATTGCCGCTTTGTTTAACTAGCTCGATATGGGCTAAATCGAAAGCGTTCGAGCCAGGATAGTTTGACGTGAAGGTAAAATACTTCACCTTGTTTTTCTCATCCTCAACCCCGGAAACTTCTGCGGACACCATTCCGATACCCGTCAGTAGATAGCCGCCGGCCCCATCTAACTTCCATTCGATCAGGACATAAGCCGGTAAGCGTTTCTTGCGGAAAAAAGCGTTGATGCGACGGCCTTGAATTCTGATTTCTGGAACGATGGGCTGAAATAGGAGCTGAACCAAGACACTTTTTCCCCCGCCATTGGCTAAGCTAAGGAGGGCGTTTTCTCCACCGTGAAAGTTAAAGGTTTCATCCTGAATATGCCGCGAATCATTATTGTACGAAAAGTTAATAATCCGAATTCGATTGATTCTAGGCATCCAGCTCAGCTCCTTCGAAGAACCCTTTTATCTCTTCTACTCGGCTATCGTCCAGGTAGTAATTTAGCATCAAGTCATCCAGTTTCCGGGTGGGACGTAGTTCCCGATCCTCATCCACGAGTCTGAGTAGGTTTTCTCGCTCTAAGAGTCGACAAGTATTTAAGATCGTACCTGTTTTAGTTTTACGACCTCTTTCCTCGAAGTCCTGTTTGCTATCCCATAGTTCTGCAATCCTCGTAAAATTAAGGGCATAATTTTCCTCTAGCACCTTCACCTGCTCACGATCAGCCAAGGCCATGGCAAAGCGCCTGTCCAGTTCTTCAATTAACTTGCTAATTCTTAAAAACTCTCGCTGCTTGGGATTCCGATTCCGTCCACCATAAAATAAGTATAAAATGAACATGGAAATATAGCTAAGTAAGTAGGCATCCACTAGTCTAGCATCCGTTGCCACACTCTCCCGGATATCCTTCGTCGTAAAGCCCAAAACACCGTTCCCGCTATTAGGAAGCAGATAAAGCGTTCCCGCCACTTCGATGGTCTTAAAATCGAGTTCTTCTTCAAATTCGGCCAGGATTGCCCTGACTTCCACATTGCGAAATTCCAGGAAGAGATCCCCCTCAGTTTCTCGATCCAGCTGTCCCTTTTCGACTAATTTCCGATAGATCTTGAGCGCCGTTTTAATATCGCTCACTCAAAGCTCACCTCAATCCTAAAATCGCTGATAGCGATGCGCCTGCTAAACTTCCCGTCCCCGATCTGGGCCTCTATTTCTTGAGCAAATAGGTGTTCGTCCGGTTTACTAATCTCTAATTTTTTGATTCCAAATAAGTCCGGCTGTGTATATTGCATAATACGATACAGACAATAGCTGACATCAAGTTCCCCTGTGGCATTCGCGACCACATCTTCCTGCTGTGTTTTCCATTTCTTTATATCGATCACTTGGAGATCATAGAGCTTTAACATCGTCTTGAAAATCAAATCGTCTATCGTTAATTCTTTAAAGATATTTTGTTGAGTTTCGAGATCCTGAAAGAACTCGCTAAATCTAAAGGACTCCCGTTTGCGATGGGCAAACTCTAATAGGCTCCGGATAAATTCGATATTACTGTCGTTTAGTTTACTAATTCTGAGCAGTTCTTTGTCTTCACCTAATTCCTCTACGACAATACTCTGAGACCCCTCTTCTTCCTGTTTGAGTCGTGCTTGCCGTTCAAACAAGGTTAGTAAGTTAAGTGTGCGGTCCGGATTGGGCTTGAATAAGGGGTTTAATAATTGCCAGAGATAGGGAACCTTGTTTTCTTCACATTGCTCTAGGGGTTTCAAGATGACTTGTTCAAGGTCATAATAACGGGCCCTCGACAGAGCAAAGGAATCGGCAATGGTTTCCTTGTAGATTCGTGACAGACTGAGACGCTCAAGAATCAATTCCTTTTGTTCTCCAATGGTTAGATTGATATTTCGTCGGATCACAGCAATCTCTGAGCGTGCTTTCGTCATTTGCTCATCCAACGCTCCCCGAGTGTTTTCCTCTTCTTTGAGGCGTTCTTCCGAAAGCACAATCATGCCGCGAATCTCATTCATCATGCCGTACTCTTCTTCGAGTAAGGTATAGGTACTGGAGACTAAGCGTTCAAATTCTTCGATGTTCACGTCGTAAATGTTTTCTCGGACTTTCTGGACAAACTGCCTGATATCGTTCTTCTTTTGCCGGATCATCTGGACCAAGTTCGCACTTTGCCCGATGGCTTTCTTGTAATTTTTACGTTTAATCAGTTCTCTGAGTTTCAGTTCTTCTATTGTAAAACTGATTTCCTGCTCAACTTCTTTGGTTCGAAAGAGTAAGTCATACCCTTGATCCGTGAGCTGATAATTTAAGACATAGCCGCGCTGATCATCGATGAGCTTGTCATCAATCAGTCTGATCCGCAGTTGTTCCATGCCCTGGCCATACTTCATGACTGGGTAGTACCTGGCCTCACCGCCATTTTGCAGTATGTCCTTGATGATGTATTCGGTCAGCTTTCGATGGATGTCCGAGGTCAGGTTCAGAGAATAGTCTGGGAGGATCTGAGCAACAAAGTTAGCGATACTCTCCATGGTACAATCTTCGTCCTCGGTTAACGTCCTCTCCATGATGAACACAAGGACAGAAAGGATGATGTTATCTAACTGCCCAGGCTCGAACAAGCGCTCAAATTCCATTTTTCGATTGCCGCGATTGATAATGGAGTCAATCGCCGCAACCAGCTTCATCCTCTGTTCAAAGCCGTCTAGAAACTCAAGTTTTGTCGTAGCCACTCTATCGAAGCCTCGTTTCTTCTACTTTATAATCTTTGCTGCCACCTGATAATTAATAATTTCTTGAGGTATGTACTTACCCTCAGCCAACCAAGCTCCGAGGCTCTCCTCCTCAGGCAATCCCAATAAGGCGAGAAATTCTGAAAGTGGAGCACTAACTCCTCTTTGATCGAGAGATTTTGGCAGTTCAAGCGATTGACCCATTTCGAGCATAAGCCGGTACAAAGGGGAGAAGGGTTTTAGCTCGAGGGTCGGGTTGGCTTCGCGGGTACGAAAAAACAGACGGATACCCTCCCAGTCGAGATCACCAAAGTAGAGAAAGCGGGCTGCCTGTCCAGAAGAGCCAGCCTGGTCCCCTTGTCCACCTAACATAGTGGCGCTATAGTCTTCCAAGGCCCTTTGTTTAGTAATTTTATTTCCTTCACCATACAGGAGCACATTGACGACCCTGCCTGTAATGCAATTTTTGCCCGTAGCTTGCATCAGCTTTCTGAAGGTAAACCAAGTGTCTTTATTCTCGATCACTAAGATAGTCATGGGCTCGCCACGGTCATGAATATACTCAAAAAACGGTTCCGGAGTATCGTAATAATTAAGAAAGTTCTCGTCTAAGCGATTAAACTTTAGCACTTCCATAACTAAGGCCCTATGCTCATCCAACATCTTTTCCCTGCCCCACACCGAAAATGACCGTTCCTTACGGGACATGGGCATTTTTAATAAATCCTTAGCAAACCACAAATATCGACTGATCCCTTCAATAATCTCCAAGTGCTTTTTATATAATTCCGGTCTTTGCAAATAACCGGAAAGGTTTAAAACCGGATTGAGGCGACGAATCGACTCAAGGTAACCGGTATTATCAGCTTGCGGTTTGATAATTCGATATTTATTAAAGAGAGGCGGCAAGCGTCCATTGCTCTTGGCAGACTTTACTGGACTAAGAATTCCGCGCTCTACCAACCTTTCAACTTCAGTGTGAAAGAGGTCATAATCTGATTCTTGGAAGATCTGTTGTAGTTCCTGATCAGAAATCGTTTTCTTGGGATTTTTAAGAACTTGTTCGAGTCGTTTCATACCGATCTCCTCTTTCAGTCGCCCTATTCTTTGCAAATATTATCTAAGACTCACCTAAATATACCTTTTTCATATATCATTGACAACTATGCAAGCTAATATGAATCGAGATATCTAGTAGTCTTTCAACCTTTTATGAACTCGGTCAGGTGTGAAATAATCTTAGCCTACTGGCTTAAAAAGCAAAAGCAGCTAACCTTAAATAAGGTAGCTGCTGTTCTCACTGTTTATCTATTCTTTTCATCCTCTTTCATATCCCTACTATTGCCGTTTTGAGATTTCATTAGCGTTTCTGACAATCTCTACATAATTTAATTATTCTGAGGCCTTTTCTTTCTGAGCCTTTTTCTTGAGGGCCTTTTCTTGGCGTTCTTGATATATTTCCCGAATCCAAATACTTACCGGCGCCTTCCACAGTTCATTTTTGTTGGGTATATTTTTAATAAGACTTCTTGGGTTTAATCCCATCTCTTTGGCCATTTTCACAGTTTCTTCGTTAAGTCTACATTTCTTTTTTGCTTCAGCCCATTCTGCATCTTTCTTGATATTACTAGACATGCTATTTTCCTTTCTTGACCCTCTATCCTTATTTAAATACTTTTTTATATGCCGTTCGCTGTTTCAAAATCTATACACACGGCTCTCATTGAACTTTCCACCTATTTCCCCACAATTTGAGCAAGCCAATCAAATCTTTGCTGTAGCAAAGTCTTAGCAATGACTTAATTCTGCATTTTTCTGCCAAACCCTGCCCAGCAGCTGTTTCTATTTACAAGAATTCGTGTTTTTGCGCGCTCTCGACAGCATCTTAACACCTTTTCAAAAAAGGAGTTCCTTGAAGCTCAGTATCAAGAAATTACGGCTTTCATTGATCACTTATAATTTCTAACTAAAGCCGCAAGATACTTTGATTTCATCTGTTCACTAGCCATGATTTGTTTGATAGGAGGCATTTTTAAAATAGCCCCCAGGATCGCTGCCATAGCCCGGTGACTATAATGAGCCTGGTTATCAAAAATTAGATTCTGGAGTTTCCCTCTTTCGATACTCAACAACACGATTCGATGTACAGAATTTACCGGAGTAATAACCCGTTTGTTCCTGTGCTTAAGTTTGATCGATCCACGGTTACAGGCTCTGACACAAACACCGCAACCTAAGCATACTTCTTCATCCAACGTTACCTTCTTTACTACTTTATCATGTGTGACGGATTGTGAAACTACCTTTAAAGCTCCCACTGGACAGGCCAAGACACACCTTCCGCAGCCGTTGCAAAGATCTTTCCTAAGCTCAGGCAGAAAATTAGTTGTATTTATGGCATTTAAAGTGCCGAATTTCTTGATGGCCAGCAGAGCTTCGCAGCAGCAACCACAACAATTACAAATAAAGGGTAACCCTTCTTGTTCGTTTTCCCCTATTTGAACCAGATTGTGGTCGTAAGCCTTTTCAAGCAAACCCAAACATTCTGAAACGCCAACTTCCCTGGCATGGCCATATTTTATGAGGCTTGCAGCGGTAGTCCCAAAGGTCATGCATATCTCTAAGGGGGCAGCACAAGCTTGATAATTTCGCTTGTTCGTTCGTAATCCAGAATATGCAAATTATTCGCTGTGCTTAAGGCTTGTTCATTCACAAAGATTCTTCCCAGCTTTGTTTCAGTCACAAATAAATCCCGGACAAAATCCTCTTCAACATTTAAGTATTGGTAAAATAGTTCAGAAATTAAGGTCTGATCAAGGTCTTCTCGGATACGCATCAGGGAAAATTCAAAGAAACCTGCCATAGGCGGTGGTAAAAGAAAGGTTCTCTCGCCCTTCGTACTCTCAATATCAATCAATATGGCCCGAGAAGCAAGTTCTGTAAGTATCTTTTCAGTATCTTTTCAGTATCTTCTTGACTCTTTCTTAATGCTGCGCTGGCGGTCTGGATTGTGAAGGGTTTTATGGGTAACGCCGACATGACTCTCGCTTCCTTATCATTCATTAAGACACTAAGGATCTTAGATAAATATTCGGAAGGCGGAGCCCCTTGAGGAAATCGATTAAGTCGTTCGCTCAATTGATGGAATCCAGATTTTATACTTCTATGTGCCATAGGTCTCCTCATCTTAAATATTTTTAAGATGATTATATTCCAATATATAAAATAATTCCATAGTCAAAAACCATATCTATGTATTGGCTAACTTTGCAATATCCTTACACTCTAGGATTGATTTATCGTAACCTTTATTAACAGTATGAATCATGGCAATGCCCAGTTCTCTCATGGAAATTGTGTGATTTGGAATAAGATGCTTTACGACAGGATAAAGCCATGAGATGGCGCGATAATATTTATTAGTCCTTTTTAAACCCTTTGTCGGATGGATATAACCCGGACGAAACATATACGCTCTTTTGAAGGGAAGTCGTAATAGATCGTTTTCCGTTCTTCCTTTAACTCGGGCCCACATACTTCGCCCCCGCTCTGTACTATCTGTCCCATTGGGATTGAATCCTTCTGCCCGAGCTGCAAACATAGCTTTCCGATCTTTCTCAGTTAGGCGCTGATATTTATTTTCGGACACAATATATTTGGAATCGAAACGATCCCTCGGCTTTGGTCGTTCGCCCTCCGGGTAATACCCAAAACAGAGCATAGTGATCGGGAACACATACGGGGGAAGATTGAGTAGTTCTTTATGTATTTCATAATTCTCCATTATATCTCCGATATAACACGATCCAATTCCAAGAGCTTCTGCCGAAATTACAGCATTTTGGGCCGCAATTAAGGCATCGCAGCTTGCTAACAATAAACCCGCTTCATCTGGCCCAGAAAATTCCCGCTCTCGTTCTATACAAAAATCTGCAACCCCCAAATCATGATAATAATCATACCATCTCTGCAGATCTGCTAGGAAAACAATAACCAGCGGAGCTTTAGCGATAAACGGTTGATCATCACACGTCTCGCTCAAGCGCTGTTTTAAGTCTTGATCCGAGACTATAATCATCGAATACATCATCATATTCCCGGCGGTCGGCGCCCTCAATAATTGTCATAATGTCATCGTCCTTAACTGGCCAATCAGCATACTGACGCAAAGAAACTCGTTGTCTAAGTATTTCTTGTACGGAAATTTTCTCTTGTGAATCTGACATTAAATAACGCTCCTTTTCCTGCTTAGACTCCATAGCGACCAAGGTACATCATTTGTGATCGGTCTTTGTTAACCTGATACATCGAATATTTTAATTAAAATCCACCAAAGGATTGAGATTACACCTATTTGTGCAGATAATCTTTCGTATCCACCGGAAGTCCCTTGGCTTTCAAGCGCACTTCCACAATCTCTTTGACGATGGAGTAGATAAGGACAAAGAGCGGAACACCGATAATCAGTCCGATAAACCCAAAGAACTTACCACCTAAAATGATGGCAAAGAGAATCCAGAAAGAAGAAATGCCCAGGGAATCTCCCAGGATTTTCGGTCCGATGACATTCCCGTCCAGTTGCTGAAGGAAAAAGATAATGATCAGGAACCAGAAGGCCATGATCGGCGATTCGAAGAAGATGATGATCACCGAAGGAATGGCTCCGATGAAGGGTCCGAAGAACGGGACGATGTTAGTTACAGTAACGATAAACGTAACCAGCAGCGTGTAGGGCATATCCACTATGGTGAGGATGATGAACGTTAATAAGCCGATAATTAAGGAGTCTAGGATTTTTCCTCCCAGGAACCTACTGAAGATTCTTTGGGTGCGTCCTAAAAGCTCGAGGATTTTGTCTGCAAGCTTCACGTTGAAGACACTATAATTGACTTTCTTTGCCATACTGATGAACCGCTCTTTTTCTGCCAACATGTAGATAGAGATGATAATGCCGAGAAATAGGTTCCAGACGGAGAGGGCGGTGTGTCGAAGGAAGGAAAGCGCTATGGGGACCAGGTCCTGGGCGATGTTATTAATGAAGACCACCAACTCGTCCAAGCGTACATTGATAAAATCGACGACTTCCGGTGGTAGAAGAAGAATATCGTCCGATAGATTTTTGATGTATTCCGTCGAGGAGCGGACGTAGTCTGGGATGTTCCGGACAAGCCCGGTGATGCTAGCGAAGAGCTGCGGGAAAATGAAGGCGAGGAAGAGATACACAAGAAACCCGGAAACCAGATAAGCTAAGAGAAGGGACAGTATATGGAACCGCGATTCTCTGATTTTTTTAAGCGAGGGAATCTTTCCCAACTGCTCTTTGAAGAAGTTTAAAAAGAAGTTCACGAGATAGGCGATGACGAACCCGTAGATAAAGGGGTCGAGGGCGGAAAAATAACCCCCTAATACTCGGGTGAAGTTGTCCAGTCCCGACATGATAAGAAAGAACAGGATGCTGGACGCAATGACAATGAAGCTGTACATCGCGATGGTGGTGTATTTCCGGTTCCAATTACAATTAAATTCCACAGTACCCTCCCGTGATCCTTGTAGATTTCGTATACAAATGCGTCCACCCCTCATTAAAGACTTTGCATTTTCAGTAAGCTTACCTAAATATACCTTTTTCATATATCATTGACAATAACTACGCTGGTAAAACTCGTAAGAAGACCAATCAGTGGTCTTTGGTCCATAGGTTTTATTAATATTCACTGGCACGAATTTCATTTTAGGTAAAGACGATTTGGAATACAGCAGACTACACATTACTACCTAACAATAGAAGAACCGAGGCGAAGCCTCGGTTCTTCTATTGTTCATGTCTCAACTTCCAGTTTTTCCGGGATTTTTTGTTTCAAGTGTTTCAATGTAGTTCTCCGCAGTCAATCTGTCCCTAAATCTACTCATAATTTTAATGAACTTAACTTCTGTTATGATAAAAGCATCTACAATATCTGGGTCAAAATGAGTTCCTCTGCCCTCTAGAATGATATTTCTAGCTTCATCATGGGGCAATGCGTTTTTATAAACTCTCTTACTAATAAGTGCATCATACACATCGCTGAGTGCCATAAGCCGTCCCGATATGGGAATTTCCGTTTGGGATAAGCCTCTTGGATATCCTGTCCCATCCCATCTTTCATGGTGTGTTAAGGCAATTTCCTTCGCCAGGGTCAAGAATGAATCTTCTCCTAATTCCTTAATACCCACCATTAAGGATTCTCCACCATAAATGGTGTGTTTTTTCATTTCTTCAAATTCTTCCTCAGTCAAGCGTCCCGGTTTCAGAAGAATACTATCCCTTACCCCAACTTTACCAATATCATGTAAAGGAGCGGATTGATATAACAGCTCAATATAGTCATTGGTTAGAA
>NZ_JUEE01000263.1:0-32968 GCF_000802135.1 Desulfosporosinus sp. BICA1-9 | reverse complement strand
ATACGTGGATACGGCGACGAGTCAGAATGGTACAGATGCGGAGTTGGCGCAATCCACGCCGTATTTGGTCTATCCTAATGCGCAAAGGATGGAAAAAGGACAAGATGTTAAGCTTGTCCATGACTAGGTGGCGGAATTCGGCGTGTCAAATGGTTCATGCAGCCCTTGACCTTAAATGGTTTGAAAAGATTGGTTTTGTCAGTCTGTTAGGTGTTTACGAAAATCTTTGTGCTAAAAAGGCGAACTGATGGAAGAGCCGTGTGCGATGGTCCGCATGCACGGTTCCGTGAGAGGGGCGAGTAATCGCCCCTACTCTATTCTTTCATATTCTTATTTGCTTATTTATAACACTCTTATTTAGCTGTAAAATTAAAAGATAATGAACTATTATACTAGGCAATTTTTGTTCACAAACATGTCACAAATATTATAAGCAGCAATGATAAACTAAGAGAGATGAAAGGACGGTGGGATTTTTTGAATAAGTATCTATTGATTGCCGATGATAATGAGGGAATTCTGGATATACTCAAAACCTATGTCACCAAAGAAGGCTTTTTTCCGATTATTGCCCATGATGGGGAAGAGGCTGTCCGGAAATATGAGGAATATAAGCCTGTACTCATGTTGCTGGATGTCATGATGCCTAAAAAGGATGGGTTTGCTGTTTGTCAGGAAATCCGTAAAACTTCAAATGTTCCGATTATTATGATCACTGCCAAAGGGGAGGATGGAGACCGCATTATGGGCTTGGACATTGGAGCAGATGACTATATCGTAAAACCGTTTAGTCCGGGTGAGGTGATGGCTCGGATCCGAGCAGTTTTAAGGCGCCTTGATTTATCTGAGGAGCAAAGAGGGGATATTGTCGATTATCCTGGTTTGACGATTAATTTAACAGACTACGAAGTGATGATTTCTGATAAGCCCGTCAACCTAACTAAGAAAGAAATTGAGATATTTTGGATTTTAGCTTCCAACCCTGGGAAAGTATTTTCAAGAGATAATCTATTAAACAGTGTCTGGGGATATGAGTATTTTGGAGATGCACGTACCGTTGATACCCATATCAAGAGATTAAGATCGAAAATAAACATCTCTGAAATCGATAGCTGGGATATAAAGACCATTTGGGGTGTTGGGTATAAATTTGAGGTAAAGCATGTTGAAAAATAGCATTGCTTACAAGTTAACGGCTGGATTTGTGGTTATAGTACTCATATCCATGCTTGCCATTGGGATATTCTTTATTCAAATGTTTAAACAATATACCTTTGACAGCAGGGAAAAAACAATGCTCGCCAATGCGCGTAGTATCTCAGAGGTAGCCGCCGTTTATTTACAAGGGAATAGTAAAATGCAGGGTTTTAATGGTTATATGCGTTCGCTTGATACACTGACTGAGTCAAATGTCTGGATTACTGACAGTGAGGGAAGTCTATCGATGATGTCTGGCCTAGGACAAGGTATGGGACAAGGTATAGGGCCTATGAGACAAGGTATGGGGGCAGGACTTAGGCAAGGCTCGGAGTTAGAATTCGGACAGGGTTTCACGAAAAACTCAGAGCCCTTACCTAAGGAAGCAGAAAACGTTATCCGCGAGGTCTTAGAAGGAAATGAATCTGTCAGTGAAAGTTTTAGCAGCGTTTATAATGAAGCTACCATAACTGTCGGTGTCCCCATGATAGATTCTAACCACAAAATTATTGGCTCAGTGCTGCTTCATTCTCCAGTCACAGGGGTTACAGAAACACTAAACAGAGCAATAAGTATACTCGCGTTGAGTCTTCTCTTGGCGTTGCTTCTGGCAGTAGGGTTAGGGATTTTTTATTCCCTGCTCTTTACCCGTCCTTTGAAAGCCATGAATCGAACGGCACTGGAAATAACACGAGGCAATTATTCGGCACGAACCGGTGTGGATCGGAAGGATGAATTAGGACAGCTTGGAAATTCCCTTGATCTTTTAGCTTTAGAGCTTGGTTCTACGATTAACCAGCTTTTTCAGGAGAAAGGAAAGCTTAAGGATATTATATCGAGTATTTCAGAAGGGATTATTGCCTTTGACACAATCCTTGAACCTGTGAGCGTCAATGCAGCACTTTCTAAGATTATGAATCGACCTCATCCTTATTCTAAAGAGGCGCTAAAGAAGGACCTCGAGGATTTAGGAATTTGGACACAAGTTCGCAAAGTCATGGAGGACAAGAAGCCTTTACAAGTCCACAAAGATTGGCAGGGCAAAAAGCTGGTCTTTACCTTTTCTCTTATTGTGGACAACCACGCTACCATAACCGGAATTGTAGCGTTGGTGCAAGATATTAGTGAAAGAGAGCGTCTTGATCAATTGCGCCGGGATTTTGTAGCTAATGTGTCCCATGAATTCCGTACGCCGCTAACCGTCATCCGTGGTTCTTTAGAAGCAATGGTCGATGGAACAGTTGTAAAAGACGAAGAGATAATGCGTTACCACGAGAGGATGCTTTCCGAAACACGTGGCTTAGAACGTTTAGTGGGGGATTTATTAGAGCTTTCTCGGCTTCAATCAGGTAAAATTATGATCAATCAAGAAAAGATTCATCTTCCAAGCCTATTGGAAGATGTCGTTAAGAGTCTACAGACTATTGCTGATAAAAAGGGTATTAAGATAGAGTCTCTCTCTAACCAAGATCTCCCAGCATTTTATGGAGACTATGATCGCTTACGGCAACTGTTTGTGATATTCGTGGACAATGCCATTAAATATTCTCCTCAAGACACTAAAGTTTCCATTGATACGAGCCTACCGGAGAGTAATACTTTATTAATTAGTATTCGAGATCAAGGATATGGAATTGATGCAGATCAACTGCCACAGATCTGGGATCGCTTTTACAAAATCGATAGTTCTAGGAAGGGGAGCGGTACAGGACTCGGCTTAGCAATAGCTAAGCACTTGATAGAGCTTCAAAATGGCAGGGTTTCTGTACAGAGTGAACTTAATAAGGGTACGGTAATAGAGATTAGGTTGCCATTGCTGTGAATTGAGTCGCAATAGTTGTATTGCGGCTTTTTTTCTGATGAGTGAAGAAGGATGTTTCCTCTTGTTAACTTAACATGTAGGATGGAAAGTTATGAGACATGCCTGCATATATATAGTTAGCATTGTGGAGGAGGAATCTCTAATGGATTTTATGTATACTTTGCCAGCTGTAGTAGGTCTTGGTGCCCTACATTCTTTAGAACCTGGTCATGGTAAGGGGATTATCACGGCATACCTCATTTCTTCAGGTGCGAAAATCAAAGATGCCATCGGGATAGGTTTAATTTCAGCGCTGGCTCATACACTCTCGATTACCTTGATAGCCGTTTCGGCTTCGTCGGCAGTAAAGGTAATTGTACCTGAAAATCTAATTCATTGGTTCCAACTTATTTCTGGGATTGTCGTCATTTATATTGGACTAAATATTATGATACAAAGATTTTTTAACTATCAAGAGGCAAGACATAAAACAAGTAGGTCACAAATAAATGAATGCTCGAGCCATTGCAACCACCATCATCATTCAGAGCCTCATTCTGTTCCTTCCTCACGCTCAAATCTATTTTTGACAGGTTTTTTTACCGGTATCATCCCTTGCCCAAGTGCCTTAGCAATTCTACTAGCAGCAATTTCAGCCGATAAGATTCCCTTAGGGTTAGGACTAGTAGGTGCCTTTTCGATCGGCGGTGCTATTACAATGGTCGCGATCGCAGTGTTTGTGGTCCGCGCCAGTCATACCATCAAAAAACTGGAACGATGGCAGGTTGTCAATCGCTTAGCCATGGTCTCTGCTTGCTTAATCATCTTTCTTGGTGGAACTGTAATTCTTCAATCACTCGGACGAATGGGAATTTCAGCGGGGTTTTAAAAATTAATGATCTTGATGGTACAAAAAAGCGAGCTCAATGCTCGCTTTTTTTATACTATCAGGGCAGAAAGTATAAACTTGCGTTATATAACTTTCTAAGCATAAGTACAACCAGGGCTGCTGCCTTCGCCTACGGCTTGGTGCCCTTTAACTCGGAGGATAGATAGATATCTACTCCGTGAGCCGTAGCTCTGTGACAAGCTAAGCAAGATTTTGACTGTTTAATGGTTTCATAATGGTTTATCGTTGAAGTGTTTTTTAGTCGTACTGTTTCTGGGAAAGACTCATTGTCGCCTAAATGGCATTGAATACAATTTTGATCGGAAACGATCGCTCGAGTTGGAATAGTGAAATCTCCACTAAAATGCTGAAATAAGTAATTTAAACCTCTGGCCTTAGCATGCAATTTTCCCAATTCTCCGCTGGGTTGATGACAGTCTAAACAAACTACGGTTTTGTGGGCAGATACCTGCCATGATGAGACATAGTCTGTTACCTCATGACATTTAGCGCAAAAAAACGGCCCAGAGGTAGCAACATAACCTATCTGAAATAGTATGTAAGAAGTAATGATTAGTATAAAACTGCCAAGAATAACCTTCTTCCCCATTCAGAGACCTCCTCGAAGTAGTACATACAATAGTATGTGCACTTAAGCAACTCTTATCACAACCTTAATAACTTTATTAAACGTAGTGTGATGCAAATCCTAATACTGTGAGGATTTTTGTAATCTGTTCACTTAGACAGGCTAATATAAGTTAATTACAACTCAATTATTACTTGACCAAGTCAATCTTAACTTAATGGAAATTTTAAGTATTAGAAAAATTTGAATATTTACCAAGATCTAGCCATATTACATTTAAGGAATCGAGAGGTTAATACCCGTATGAAAATTGGCTTGAAAATTGCATGTTTTAAGAATAATGTAGAAAAAGTAAAGAGAGGTGTAGAGACTTGAGATCACGTAATTGGCGAAGTATGTTGCCATTGATTTATGCAGTTATTATGGTTGCCATCGGTTTTGTATTAAGAGATACCAGTTATGCTTTTATTCTATTTCTTTTGAGTATGCTTGGCTTGATTGCAATTCTCTTATATCAAGCCAAGCAAACCTCCAAACTCCTAGCTTTATCCATTGAAACTTTAAAGAGGGGATCATTAGGGGATTATTTGATTTTGGAGAAGGGAGTTACTGCAGTTAGAATGCTCTTGGATGAGTTAACCCAGATTAAAAAAAGTGGGAATACCGACAGGTTGACGGTTATTGAAATACAAAAAAAGCTTTTAAGTCAAAACGAACAGATCTTAGCCTTGAGTTCCTTTTGGGAACCGAATGCGTTTGACGGATGCGATGATCAGTTTCAAAATAATGAATTTTACGACAACGGTCGTTTTACTTCCTATATATATTGGGAAAATGGCAAGATTGAAGTGACAGCTCTCAAAAATGTCTATGATGAACCATGGTATTCCATTCCGAAAAAGACAGGTAAGATTTCAATTTTAGAGCCATATGAATATGAGCTCAATGGGAAGTCTATTTTGATGACCAGTATTATGCTGCCTATTATCATTCAGGGGAAATTCGTTGGCACAATAGGCACTGATATTGAATTGAAAGAAGTTAAAGAGATTCAAAGTGATGTGGTGTTTTATGACAACCCATTCAAGAAACTTAACGTTGAGAATAGTATGGAATACTTCATGAAAAGAAATAATGAGTTTAGAATCCTCGGCCAAGTAATCTATGCCGCAAATATGAATCAAAGAGAGATTTTAAAGCACTTATCTCAAACTGCTCGTCAAGTGTCTAATACTTCTGAAGAATTGACGTCTATTTCTCAGCAATCGGCCATTGCTGTGGAAGAGGTGGCCAAGACGATTGAACAAATCGCTGGAAGTGCTACTGATCAGGTTAGGGATACGGAAAATGGTGTTCAACAAATGATTGAATTAGGGGAAATAATCTACAAGGATCAGCAGAATTTATACGATCTTAATAATTCTATTGAGATTGTTGAGACGATGAAGGATGAAGGAAGTATTGCCATTAAGGATTTAACGGAAAGGACAGAAGAAAGAGATCAGTATACGGTACGAATCCAAGAACGTATTATGGAAACTAATCAGAGTGCCGTAAAAATTCATTCCGCTAGTCAGATGATTCAAGCGATCGCCGATCAAACCAATTTATTAGCTTTGAATGCAGCGATCGAGGCTGCACGCGCAGGCGAGGCGGGAAGAGGCTTTGCAGTTGTGTCTGAAGAAATTAGGAAGTTAGCAGAACAATCAGCTCAATCGACAAGAGAAATACAGAGGATCGTTCAAGAATTAGAAGCAAATTCTCAAAATGCAGTTGACGTCATCGCTAAAAGTTCTGCAATTGCGAAGAAACAAGAGGAAAGCATAACAATTACCATTGAACGGTTTAAGGGTATAGCAGTTGCGATCGAAAAGACAAAAATTATTATTTCCACTTTAAATAACTCTGGGAATGAAATGGATAAGAAAAAAGATCATATAATTGAGATTTTAAAGACTTTAGCTAGTATCGCTGAAAGCAATGCGGCTAGTACTGAGCAAGTTTCCGCTGCATCCGAGGAGCAAGCTGCATCTATGCATGAAATTGCTAATGCCAGCCAAGATTTATCTCAGCTTGCCAACGAGTTACTGCAATCCATTGATAAGTTCACAGTTCGATAATAAGGTTAGAGTCTCTATTCTTTGAGTGCTCTTGATGAGTATTTCCATCGTGTTTTTACTCTTATTTCTATTCAACAAGTGATCCATAATCCATAATCCATAATCCATAATCCATAATCCATAATCCTTAAACTGACTATGATGATCCTTTAAATCCCGGCCAAAGTGTGGCCGGGATTTTAGTATTCTTTAAAAACATCTTACATAAGCTCGAAACCGAAGAGCGAGAAAATATTAGTTGACACTTCAAAAGAGGATTTTGTATAATAAGTTTAAAATAAATGATAATCATTATCAATGACCAAGACATTATATTACATACATAAATAAAATGAGAAAAGAGGCAGATAATCTGACCTTAGATAAAATAAAAAGAGGACAATCCTTTACAATCAGGTTTGACCCTTGTTTGCCCAAGGTGCCGAGAACCTATTAGCAGTGGGTGTTCCGGAAAATGCTCAAATTGCAATGTAAACTAAGTATAAGGGCTGGCAGAAGTTGCTAGCCCTATACTTGTTTTTATCAGTCATACGATTTTACATAAGATTTGAAAAGAATGTATACAATGATTAAGGAATAGGACTAATACAAGGAATTATTGGTAAAATTGAATTTAAGGGCATAGTATTAAATAGAGTCGAAATAGTAAGGAGAGATTTTGTGAGAAAACCAATCTGTTATCTCGTTGCTACATTACTTAGCTTAGCGGTAGTCTTAAGCGGCTGCGTAAGTCAGATGACACCTAAGACTGATAAACAGACATTGGACCCGAATAATTCAGCTGTCCAGGAAGCGATGGCTCAAACGACTGTCTATAAACGAGCTGAAGTGATCTCTTCACCAGATGAAGCAAAACAACTCTTAATGGACGGAAATGAGCGTTTTACTGCTAGCAAGCCCTTAAGTAAGGACCTCAGTTTTACAAAGCGAAGCGATTTACTAAAGAACGGACAGCACCCGTTTGCTGTAATAGTGAGTTGCTCAGACTCGAGAGTTTCGCCTGAATTATTGTTTGACCAAGCCCTAGGGGATTTGTTTGTTGTCCGAGTGGCTGGAAATGTGGTTACTCCTGTTGAATTAGGAAGTGTAGAATATGCAGTAGACCACCTCAAGGTGCCTTTAGTTGTAGTTCTTGGTCATGAAGGATGCGGAGCGGTCACCGCTGCTGTAGAAGGAGGAGAACCACACGGTAGTATTGGAGCTATCATTGGAAAAATAAAACCTGCAGTCGATGACGCTCGGGCGATGGGCACTACCGGTAAAGAATTAATCGAAGCCAGTACAGATCTAAACATTCAGAATGCCCTAAAAGATCTTTTGAAGAGTCCTATAATTAAGGAAAGGGTTAATGCCAAAGAAGTTGAAGTCCTAGGTATTAAATATGATCTGGATAAAGGAACGTTAGAGGTTACTCATTAAGCTTAGTTTTTAGGACATTCTTTAGTTATTTGAGATTCACATAGGATAAGGACCCTTGTCTTTTATAGTCAAGGGTCCTTATCCTATGTAGGAGATACCCCACCTTCTAATTAAATTATTGGTAATAGTAGGAATTGAACACCTGTTGTAGAACTATTATATTAATTATGTTAGTCAAGTAATTATTCGGAAATAGAAAGGGGCACATAATGGACGAACTAGCGTTGGAGGCTCGATCGCAAGCGGGTAACAATTTTAAGAATGGCTTGAACTGTGCTGAATCCATACTGCATGCTTTTAACAAAATCCTCAACTATCCTCTGAGTCCAGAAAGCTTAAAAATTGCCACTGGTTTTGGAGGCGGATTAGGGCATGCTGGTTGTCAGTGCGGAGCATTGACCGGATCAATCATGATACTAGGACTATTTAGGGGTCGTAATGATCCGCAACAATCAAGAGAAGAAGTCTATGAACTGGCTCGTGGATTTCACGATCGCTTTACTCTGGAATTTGGGGGGACTTGTTGTCGTAACTTAAATCCGCATGAATTTGATTCGCCAGAACATTTGCGACGCTGTCTAAAACTCACTGGAGGTACAGCTAAGTTGCTGATGGAATTCATTCAAGAAAAAAATTAATGTAAAGCATGGCTTTAGTCAAAGGAGCATGGTAACTGGTAACTATGATCGAAGGTCCTTTGGAATTTTTACAGAGGGACCTTCGATTATAAGTACTAGAAAGGGACAGGGTATCGTATAATATAGTTGAGTAAATTCTGAAAGCCAAATTCTGTTTAAAGGAATTTTTGAGAACTCTGGCGAATAGAATAGTTCGGTCATTACCAAATGAAAATTTAAAGGAGCTATCATGGAATTAGTAATGGGTTTAATTGATTTTATACTTCATATCGATCGACATCTAATGGAAATAATTAAGGACTACGGAACTTGGTCGTATTTAGTTCTGTTCATGATCATTTTTAGTGAAACAGGATTTGTGGTGACCCCTTTTCTTCCTGGTGACTCTTTACTTTTTGTAATTGGGGCTTTGGGAGCCTCCGGTGCTCTGAACTTTAAGTTGGCTCTTGTATTGCTAATTATTGCAGCTGTCGTTGGAAACACAGTAAATTATTTTATTGGCAAAATGATCGGGCATAAGCTGCTTGCTATGAAAAACTCCCGCATCATAAAGAAGGAATACCTTTACAAAACTCAAGCCTTTTATAAGAAGCATGGAGGCAAGGCCATAATTTTATCCAGGTTTTTACCGATTATTCGAACCTTTGCACCATTTGTTGCGGGTCTCGGTAAAATGAACTTTTCTAAGTTTTTTCTGTATAACTGTGTCGGTGGAGTTTCTTGGGTAATGCTATTTATGTTCGCTGGGTTTTTCTTTGGGAACATTCCCGCGGTTAAACATAACTTTACCTTTGTAATCTTTGCGATAATTTTTATTTCATTGCTGCCAACGGTTATTCCTTACCTTCGGAGCAAAAGAAGATAGGGTTGTTGCAGAAGGTTAGTCGGCAGGTACGTTATCGGTTGATAGCGATTGAGAGTAAGATACTTGTATTTAATTTAGAATGGCATGAATAGTTGTTAAAAAAGGGTGCTTCGAGCATCGTCTTTCTTTAACAACTATTTTTCAATTTAAATGACTTTGGTCTATTAAAAAAAGCTCAAATGGTGTAAAATTACACTAAAGGGGTGTAATTGCCTATGGTTAGAGCTGAGTTTATCAATAAAGCCTCGGAAAAATTAAAACTCATTCGCATCGAAAGGGATTATACCCAGGATAAGATGGCTGAAATACTGGGTATCTCTAAGAAGACCTTAGTTCAGATTGAAAAAGGTCGGTCTACCCTCGGTTGGACAGGTTCCGTAACTTTGTGTACTATTTTCAGAGATAGTGAAGTTCTAGCCATGACCTTTGGAGGAGATCCGCAAGATATTATTCTTTCTTTAGCCTTTACCGATTATGAAAGCAACGAAAAAACCATGGGCGGAAAATTATGGTGGATTAATCTCGAGTCTGCGAATCAGTTTAGAATCCAGCAAAATGTTATTTCGCGGCACTTTCGGATTCTCGATGGACAGGACCGCAGGATTTGCTCTTCTTTTGATGAGGATTATATTCAAAAAAGGCTTAGAGAGCTTTCAGAAGAGGGCGGGGTTTAATAAAGTGTTAAAATTCATGAGAGCTTATATCAAATCAATGAGGTTATATTACGCTTTTGTAACAGGAATTGGGGGTTGGCTGGGGATTGCCTTTACGAATACATCGCAGAGTCTCCCTTTCAGACCGTAGAATTGGTTCCGGCGACGGAAAAAAAGGCCGTAGTGCTGGTCATGCTTTTTCTTAGTTGGGGCATAAACCAGATTATCAATGACTACCTTGGCTTAAAAGAGGACAGAGTGAACGCTCCGCACCGTCCCATGGTTACTGGTGAATTGAATCCCCAAAAAGCCCTGATCCTTACGGGAATTTTGCTGATAATGACTCTAGTGATGACATACCTATACCTGGAACCCATTGCCCTTATTCCCGCAATCCTCGGAATTCTTTTAAATATAGTATATGAATACGCTAAGGGTCACGGTATTTTCGGTAATATCGTCTTTGGGCTGATGATTTCGACCTGCACCGCCTATGGCTTCTTAGCAGCAGGTCCGACAGAGTCCCCTTATTTTACATATAGTCGTGTTTCAGTGCTGATTCTAGTAGCAGTCATGAACGGATTGATGACCTTTTATACCTATTTTAAAGACTACGATGGGGATAAGGCTGCAGGTAAACGGACGATCATTGTACGATTGGGAGTTGAGAAAGCCAGGTATCTAGCGGCCATCTCTGCGCTTCTCCCTGCGGGGATCTTTGGGCTGCTTTATTTTAATAATTTTATCGAAGCCAGAGTCAACAATATGTTCCTTATTTTGGCTGGCTTAACCCTTTTTCTAGAACTGTGGACAGGATACCTTTACTTTAAAAATCCTCGGGGTGAGAAAACTTATTATTCTCTGGTGGCTAATTTCCGAGCCTGTATCTGCGGTCAGGCAACCCTCATCGCTTTATTCAATACCGAATTGGCAATGCTCTTATTTTTAGTGTCCTATATGTTTGTAGGCTTCTTATTTGACCTGCACACTGATCCCAAATGCTAGAATGAGTTACGAGAATAGTGTAATTTGTCCGGAAGACAAATCTGTAAAAATCAGTGGGAGGGTATTAAATGAAACTGTTTGAACCAGCTAATATAGGCCCCTGTCGCTTGAAAAATAGGCTCATTCGATCAGCAACGTTCGAAGGAATGTCTGATCCTGAGGGATATCCACTGCCAGAATACCGGCATTTATATCAACAATTAGCCTCAGGAGGCGTGGGAGGGATCATTACAGGCTTTGCCTATATTTCTCCTGAAGGAAAAGCGATGCAGCCAGGTCAGGCCGGAATTGACCGTGAGGAAATGATCGAGTCCTATTTACCCGTTACAGAGATGGTTCATCAATACGACTGTAAGATTTTTATGCAGTTAGCTCATACTGGGAGGCAGACTAGAAAAAAGGAAACCAGACAGGATGTCTATGGAGTGTCTAATCAAAGGTCCCTAT
Organism: Desulfosporosinus sp. BICA1-9; assembly: GCF_000802135.1. NCBI lineage: Bacteria > Bacillati > Bacillota > Clostridia > Eubacteriales > Desulfitobacteriaceae > Desulfosporosinus > Desulfosporosinus sp. BICA1-9. Next base: position 21,345 of record NZ_JUEE01000263.1, on the reverse strand, counting down.
ATTTTGGGGGATCTCCTCGAGAATTAACGACAGAACAGGTGTATGCCTTGATCAAAAGGTTTGGAGAAGCTGCCGTTTATGCTAAAGCAGCTGGATTTGACGGTGTACAAGTCCATGCCGCCCATGGCTATCTGATCCATCAGTTTATACTGCCCTCGATCAATCATCGAAACGATGAGTTTGGCATTCATGATATTAATGGGATAGGTACAAAATTTCTAGGATTAGTTCTTGAAGAAATTAGGAATAAGTGTGGAAGAGATTTTGCGCTGTTAATCAAAGTAAGCGGTAGTGATGATTATTTTACCAAATTCACGATGGAGCAGTTTGCCAGCCTGATCCGTTTTCTAGATGCTCAAGAAGTCGATGGTCTAGAGATTAGTTATGGGACAATGGATAATGCGCTGAATATCTTTCGTGGAGACATCCCCCTCAAAATGATCTTAAAGCATAACCCTGTCTTTAAAACTAACAGCGGAATTAAAGATATTCCGCTGTTAATTAAAAATGTCTTCATTTATGGCCTGATGAGGGCAAAACTAAAGTCATTTACACCGACTTATAATCTTGAATATGTCAAAATTGCCAAAGCATTAACCGACATTCCCATTATTAGTGTGGGTGGTTTCCGGAAGGGTGCCGAAATGCGGCATTGTCTGGAAAATGGCTTTGTTGACTTCGTCAGCCTGAGCAGACCCTTTATTTGTGAACCGGATTTGGTAGAAAAACTTGTTCAGGACGAGAATTATTCTGCCCGATGTGTCAATTGTAATATTTGTGCAGTAATGTGTGATTCGGATCGACAAACTCGATGTTACAAGAACTAAGTTTTTGGATTCATAGAAGGAGAGGGTGAAGGTGATTATAAATTTGGAAGACAGAATTATTCTCATAATACAGAGCGTCTTAGATAAACGTCCCGAGATTAATTTGGACAGTCATTTGATTGAAGATTTAATGGTAGATTCCTTGGATAAATTAATGATTCTTTCGGCTCTAGAAGACGAATTTGCTATAACTATCGCCGAAGACGATTTTGCCGATGTGCTTACCATCAAAGATATTGTTGGAAAACTTCAAGAGATTGTTTAAAGGAGAAACTATGGATTTAAGAAATTTTTATCACAGATTGAGCGTGGATGAGAGCCTTGCTGAGGTCAGGGGGTATAACCCTTATTACCTGACCATGAACTCCGGTCTGGAAGGGAAGATTTCTGTCAACGGACATCAGATGATTGACTTGGCATCCAACAACTATCTGGGCCTAGCTAGCGACTTGAGGGTGAAACAAGCTGCAGTGAAAGCTGTAGAAAAATATGGAGTATCCCTTTGTGGCACTCCCATCGCCACAGGGTATATCGAATTGTACCAAAGACTGGAAGAGAATTTATCACGTTTTGTTGGGCTGGAGGAGACGATTATTCTACCCTCCTGTTACCAGGCTAATAATGGACTATTCAGTTGCATTGCTGGCCCCCAGGACCTGATTGTTGTTGACCGATTAGCCCATTCGTCCTTGATTCAAGGGATTAAATCAGCAGGCAGTAAAATCAGGCCTTTTCTCCATAATAACCTGGAGCATTTAGAAGGAATCTTGCAACGTTCGACTGGCTACAGGCAGGTCTTTGTTGTGACAGAATCAGTTTTTTCCACGGTGGGCAGGATTGCGCCATTTAAAGAGATCGTTCAATTGTGTGAGAAATACCAGGCCATGCCTGTGATTGATGATTCACATGGTATCGGAGTGCTGGGGAAATCGGGCCATGGGATCCTCGAAGAACAGGGGATTGAAGGATACCAAGGGATTTATACCGCCTCCTTGGGAAAGGCAATTGCTAATTCAGGAGGGATGATCAGCGGGGAAAAAAGGCTGATTAACTATCTAAGATATTACTGCTCCCACCTAGTTTACTCTACGGCCCTTACGCCTGTAGCCTTAGCAGGAATCGGGGCAGTTCTAGATATTATTCATTCGGAATTTGATGGGATTAAGAAAAAACTTGTTTTTAATCAAGGAGAGATCTATGAAAGCCTGCTGGAGGGGGGATTCGAAGTAGTATCCAGTCAGGCCCCTATTAATTCCATTCAGTCTGGAAGTCAAAACGACCTATATAGTTTCCGGGATTAAGGTGAAAAACGAGTTAACCTTGAGAGACCCTCGATTTTATACCCTAACCATTAAAAATATCGGGCTCGCTAATTGGGTTGGCGTTATTAGAAGCTTATATAGTGGGAAAGGGTTTGCCAATAACAATACAAGGTCCTTGGAATACACTCAGCAAATCAAAGTATACGGAAGCAGTAGGAACAATGAATTAGAGTTTGACGGTGATCCTAAAGGGTTTTTGCCTTGTGTGATTGAGCCGGCTCAGGACCCCTTAGACGTAATTAGTCAGGCAGATCAGATATGAGTTAAATGAGAGCTATATTGAGCTAGATTGATATAAATTGAGCTAGATTGATATAAATTGAGTTAATTGAGTTGTAGAGTGTATTAGTTTAGTATGATTTTCAAAAAGAAATTTCTAAATTAAGTTATTCTCTAAGGTTGCTAACGGAGATTTACGTCGAATCCAAAGTTAAGTAAGAAGGTTGAGGATGAATAGAGAAAGAGAAATAATTGAAGTTATTAATAAGCATATGCCCAGGAGTTCCAGCCAAGTTAATAATCTCTTTGAATCAGACTCTGAAATCGTCGCTTTTCACGGTATAGGGCTTCTTTATAATATCGACGAATTTTCGGAAGAAGACTTATTGCGAGAGGATGACCCATATACGCTGGGTTGGAATATGGCTCTAGGCAGTATTAGTGATATTCTAGCCTCGGGGGGCAGACCTAAGTTTTATGCCCATAGCATGGTTATCCGAGACTCGTGGACGAAGGGCTATGTCGAAAAGCTATCGCTTGGAATTGCCCAGGTCCTAAAAGAAGTGGGGGCAACTTTTATCGGTGGAGATTTCGGAATCTCTAACACTTGGAGATACACCGGTTCTGTCTTAGGGGATCTAGAAGGTCAAGCCATGTTAAGGAGTAGGGGAGAAGTTGGGGACGGAATTTATCTTACCGGCCCAATTGGCAGAGGAAACGTGGAAGCGGCGCTCAAGTTATATGAGCAAAACTTATTAGTTAAACATTTAACAGGTCGATGGAAAAACTTTTTTCGGTTGAGAAGCAAAGAGGCCGAGGTTATTAAGCGATATAGCCGCTGCTGTATAGACACGAGCAAGGAGTCTTTAATGCCTTAGGGACAATTTCGGAAATGAGCAGAACGGGCTTTGTCGTTGGCAGCCTACCATATGTAAAAAGCGGCTTACTCTTAGCAAAGACTCTTAACCTCCCTAAGGAAATGCTTTTCTTAGGGGAATGTGGGGAGTACGAATTGCTGTTCACCCTAACAAGAGAGGTCGAAGAAGAGTTTATTTGGGAAGCACAGCAACAGAAGTTGACGTTCCATAAACTTGGAGAGGTAAAAGAACAGGGCATTAAATCTCTCTGGGAGAGAGAACGAGAGATTGATTTAAGTACTTACGCTTTGCGAGCGAGGGACTACGCAGATCCTAAAGACTATTTGCGCAATGTCGTAGATTTTCTGACTAAGCCCTAATGCTGCTACAGAGGTATACCAGATAATTAGAATAAGGTTAGAATGTCTTAGAGGCCGAAAGTTTAACTTGTACTCGCACTTCGTGCCTCGAACCTCGATTTTCGAGATAGGAGGCGTTTAAGTGAAACGAAGAGTAGTTATAACTGGGATTGGTCCGGCTACGTCTATCGGAATTGGCAAACAAGATTTCTCAGCTGGCATTTTCGGTCTAAAGACATGCTTAGCCGAGATCCCGAGAAGCTACGAACAGAATTACACGTTCAAATCCCGCTATTTTGTTCCCAAGCCAAAGTTTTCTCTAACCGATTTAGGATTCCATAAATCGGTGGAAGGGATGATGGAAGAGGCTGCCAGACTCTCAGTATTATGCACGAAGCTGGCCTTGGAGGATGCTGGATTTCAGATAAGTGACGGAGAAAAATATCGGCAAGTAGAGGGTCTGGAAAACTGTGGCACCATTATCGGTATTGGCATGAGCAGTCTCCAGACTGCCTTCGACTCTTATATAGCTCATATGGCTGATCCGGAAAAGTCAAACAAACTCAGGTTCAACAGAATGGTTATTCCGATGCTGATGACGAATTCCCCTGCGGCCTGGATATCCATCCTCTTCGGGTTAAAAGGGTTCAGTTATACTCTCAATGCTTCCTGTGCTTCAGGGAGTTATGCTCTTGGTGAGGCTTACAGAACAATTTCGGAAGGCAGATGTGATGTGATCCTCACGGGCGGGGTCGAGGCCCTAGCAGAAAAGAATGGGGCAATTATGAGAGGCTTTGACATGCTCTCCACGCTTACTAGAGCTGAGGACGGAAGCCCCCAACCCTTCTCTCAACAAAGAAGTGGATTTCTATTTAATGAAGGGGCAGGTTGTGTCCTCGTCTTAGAAGAGCTAGATCAAGCTCGAAGCAGAGGGGCAGATATTTATGCCGAGATTGTAGGGTATGAAGCAGGCAGCGATACCTACAGCATTGTCCAGATGGATCCCAGCGGGGACAATATTGCCAGTCTTTTTGAAAAGATTGGCAAGGGGGTAAAAGTTGACTATCTGAATGCCCATGGTACAGGAACAACGACTAATGACGACATTGAGGCCAAAGTGATCCAAAGGATCTTTGGGGATAAAAGCAACCAGCCGTATATTAATTCTACCAAAGGAGTACTCGGGCACAGCATCGGAGCCAGTGGAGCCCTCGAGGCGGCTGTAATAGCTCTATCTATAAAGGAATCCAAAATTCATGGCAACTTAACGACTGAACCTATAGATAATTTGAATCTCCCCTTAGAAACACTTACGACCCCCATTGAATATGCACTATCCGCGTCCTATGGCTTTGGTGGGCATAATGCCTTAATTCTTTTCAAACGGTATCAGGAAAATGAATAAATCTAGCGTCATGATCACAGGTGCGACAGGATTTATCGGTAGTCACCTTACGAGGGCGTTTTGCGAAAAGGAGATCAAGGTTGGTTGCCTGATTAGAAGAGGCAGTAGCCTTTCCAATCTTGAGGGTTTAGCGGTAGAGTTAAAGACCGGGGATATCAAGAATATTGAGGAATTGACCAGCGCTTTCAGCGGCTATGATTGGGTCATTCATAATGCCGCTAAAGTAGCCGACTGGGGGGATTATGAGGAATTCCATCAGACAAATGTAGTTGGTACCATCAATGTCTTAACTGCCTGTGTTCAGGCTGGGATAAAAAACATCCTCTTAACAGGGTCTAATTCCGTTTATGGAGAAGAAAACTGCTTTGACGTTAAGCATGAAGAAGCCCCTTATAATTCTCATTACCAATACTTCGCAGATAGTTTTTTTCCCTGTAAGTTAAATTACTATCGTGATACTAAAGCCTTGGCTAAGAAAGAGGCCTTGGCCTTTGCCGCAAGACATGACCTGAACCTGACGATATTAGAGCCTGTCTGGGTCTATGGTGAGAGGGAACTGAACACAGGGTTTTATGAATACCTCAAGACTGCGAAGGCAGGAGTTCCCTTTGTCCCGGGAGCAAACCAAAATAAATTCCATGTCATCTATGCCGGAGACTTGGCCAGGGCTTACTTTCTGGCCTATACAAAACAACTGACGGGCAGACACAGTATTCTAGTCGGTAATGAACAACCTGAAACTATGAATCGAATTTATGGACTATTCTGTTCTGAAGCGGGACTAAAAAAGCCCCGCAGCCTTCCCAAGGCTTTGATCTATCCCGCCGCATTCCTCATGGAACTTCTATTCACTCTCTTTAAATCTTCGACTCCTCCGCTCTTGACGCGAGGGAGAGTAAACATGTTCTATGACAATATTGAGTTCTCAATTGAGAAGGCGAAGCAAATCCTCGGGTTCAACAATTCCTTTTGCCTAGAGGAAGGGATCAAAAGAACGGTTTTATGGTATAAACAGCAAGGAATGATTTGATCAGGCAGTCTTGAAAGGGGGGGGGACCCGTGATAACAGTAAGCAATCTAACAGGCTTCGGAAAAGTAGTCTTTATCTTAAGGTTAAAAGTAAGCATTTTTTTTCATTTTCTTCCCGCGCTCTGGAAAGGGGAGCTTTCCTTTAAGAGGTTTATTCTTTTATTAAAAAGGCTTTTACTTTTTGTATCCAAGATGGAACATAATAAATTAGTTGAAATTAATGATAAGACTCGGTTAGGACTGTATATCCCTGGTTTTCCATCTCCAGCCTTTGAAACTGCCTGCCAGAAATTCAGTCAATTTGAGGAAAAAATGCCCTGTACCACGGTCTTAGTATCAATTACATCGGCATGTCCTTATCATTGCAAGCATTGTTATCAGAAACTTGATAGAGGCAAGGATGTCAAGATTGATACTCTGATCGGGATTGTCAGGAAGCTGCAGGAGATGGGGATTGCCTTCTTCAATATTGAGGGTGGAGAACCCTTTTTTGCTTATGAGCGCTTGAAGCAGATTTGCGAGGCGATAGATTTCAGATCGGAGATTTGGATAAATTCTACCGGTGCTGGAATGACTAAGGAGAAGCTTGTAGAACTTAAAGAGTTAGATGTAACCGCTATTATGTTTTCTCTACACAGCCCTGATGCCAATACTTTTAATGGCTTTATGGGTAAAGAGTCTGCTTGGGAGACGATGGAGACCGGGGTTAAGATGTGCCATGATGCAGATTTGGCAGTTGCTTTTAATGCCTGCCTGATGCGAGATGACTTTTATAACGGTACTTTTGAACAAATTATGGAGGTGGCCAAGGACTCCAAGGCTTGTCTGATCCAGATTATTAAGCCCAAACCTGCGGGAGGGTGGCTGGAAAAAGAAGATATCGAATTCAGTGAGCAGGACATTGAACATATCAAAGAGAGAGTAAACCAATACAATTTACAAGCAGAGTTTATAGAATATCCAGCCATCTCGGCCCAAATTATTGAAGAAGACAAGTCAGTTTTTGGCTGTACAGCCGGGGGTACCGACAGATTCTATATCAATGCCAAGGGTGATTTACAGCCCTGTGAGTTTCTAAATATCTCCTTTGGCAATATCACGGTGGATAAATTTGAGGATATCTATCAAAAAATGCGCAGTTATTTTGCTTGGGGTGGAGAGAGTTATCTATGCGAAAGTTGCTCGCAAGAGATTAATCGGCTTTATCAAGAGAATAGTTTGAATTCCCTTCCACTGACCCCGGAGCTCTCGGAAAAGATTTATAGTTCATGGGAGCGGGGCAGGCGCACGGATTTATATGAGCGGTTAGAGAAGATGAAGTAGTCGACTTATCATTCACCCATAAAGTACAAGTTGCATCGGACGTAGGTTCGATGCCTTTTATTGTAAAAAGATGAATAAGTTACTTACAAGTCCTACGCTCACCTTCAATTATTTAGCAAGAGGCAATGATATTAGCCTAAAAAATCAAAGAGAATTAGATTCTTACAGGTTCTCTTTAGGCTACAAATCTGTTAAACCCCCTCAAAAGACTTCTAGGTATCGTAAAGATATTATGTAAGAGGCACAAGCCCAAAAGCGCCTGCTATGTAATAAACAGGCCTTATATTTACCTAACAATTATAAAAAGAAAGAGGTTAAAAAATGAAATCAATTAAGAAAAGACTCACAGTTGCCGTAACAATTGTGCTTTTGGCATTCCCATTTAGTGCAGCAATGACTATGGCAGACACAGTTACCGCGGATCAAACTACAATGGTGACATATGAAGTTACTTCGGAAACAGCGGCAGCAGAAACTGCAGTAGCAGCCTATGAAGTTGCGCCAATCACTACATTAGATCAAGTAGCTATAGCTGAGGGTCTAAAAGAAGCAGCGGATACAGCAATAGAAGCAGTAGTCGATGTGGCTGTAAAAACAGCTTTGGAACTTAGAGTAACAAACCAAACAGCAACAATTTTAATAGAAAAAACTACGCTTCAGGCAGAAGTAGCAGTAGCAGCCTATGAAGCTGCGCCAATAACTACGTTAGATCAAGTAGCTATAGCTGAGGGTCTAAAAGCAGCAGCGGATACAGCGGTAGAAGTAGTCGTCGAATCGGATGTAAAAACAGCTTTCGCACTTAGGGTAACAAACCAAACAGCAGCAATTACAACAGCTAAAACAGCACTTCAGGCAGAAGCAGCAGTAACAGCCTATGAGGCTGCGCCAATTACTACATTAGAAGAAGTAGCTACAGCTGAAGGACTTAAAGAAGCAGCGGATACAGCGGTAGAGGCAGTAGCTGATGGGGATGCAAAAACAGCTTTGGAACTTAGAGTAACAAACCAAACAGTAGCAATTGCAACAGCAAAAGATGCACTGACACCAGTTGTCGACGATAATGGCGAAATAGTTGCACCGGCTACCTGGTTCACTGATTTAATCGCAAAACTCCAGCTTGCTCTGACTTTTGACCCAGTACGTAAATGCGAGCTAAATGAACAGCACGCACTAGCAAAGTTGGCGAAAGCCCAGAAAATGATGATGAACGGTGACTCAGAAAACGCCGAGATCTATTTAAACCAGTATACAGATAAGATCGCCAAGGCGCAGGCCTTCCTTGAGCAAGTTGAAGATCCTACATCTGAAGCAGCTATAACCCTTAGTACAGCCCTCAATAATGTTAACTCAAACAACGTTGTAGTTCTTAGTAATTTAATAGATAAGCTTCCTCCACAAGCTGCTCAAAAATTAGCGCTTAATGTCGTACGCTCCATGGAGAAGGCAGTCAATAAGCTGGAAAAGGAAGAAGCTAAGGTAGCAGATGAGACGACGCCAGCAACACTACCGGTAGTGGATCATGAAAGTTTAGAAAAGCAAACCAAAGTTGCTTTGGAAGAATTTAAGAAATCTCTCATTCAAAAAGGAAAGGTTCACCTTGATGACCTTGAGCAAGACCAACGAGATGGGGATAAAAATGTAGCCAAGCAGTCCAAACCAAAGTCGGAAATGAAACAAAAATTTGAGAATCAAAGCCAGGAAAATCAGGCGAAGGTTAATCCAATTAAAGAACAAACGACACCAACTAACCGGACGGATGAAAATAATAAAGATGACCGGAACAAACAGACAGATCGTACAAAAGATAACGGTAGAAATGGTGATGACAACAATCGTCGGGATGATAGATAAATTATCACTAAGCGGCTCATCAGAGTCGCTTTTTTTAACCAATTATCAAAGTTGGCGAACGAAACATTTCAATCTCGCTTTAATGGCATAAATTAACGTTTTAGAATTCAGCCTTTTGCAGAAACTAATTTTAGTTTAATGTAAAGGAGATTAAAAGATGGCAACCTTAGGCAAAGGCAACAATACAAATTTCTTACCACTAGGAAATACTCCTAAACCAGGAATAATAACACCGAAGTCAAAAGTAATTGCGGAAAAGCTGGATGTTCCAACTAATGAAAATACAAATCCTAGTCATAATTAATTAATCAACATCTCACAGGACAGCTTTGGCTGTCCTGCTTTTTTTACCACTTTAGCTCGCCGTTGGAGTAATCCGAAATCCTCTATATTTATTACTCTATTGAAAGTTTCTGTCGGCGGGTTAATTCTATTGATTCCTGAAATCATGGTGTTTACGGTTCCGGAAAATTCAGCTATAAAGTTGTGTAGTCTTGACTTATTAAAACCCTTGTCATATATCAGTTTACTATTTAAAAAATTATTTAAGTCATATTCCCTGCTTAAAAAGTATTCATCAAATTTTTCTTCAATGATGGCTGGCCCAAAGATAGCCGCTTCCCGGCATATAAATAACCGGCACAGAGGCGTTATGGCATCCCTTGGTAAGACACATCCCAAGTCACTTGCGAAGGGACAATGGTTCAAACCAGCTTTCATTTTTATCATAATTCCGTTATATCCCTTAATTATCTGGCCTTTTTTCAATGTTAACTCATAAATATCAGGGTAATGAAGATATAAAAATACTAAATCGAAAAGACAAAATTCCGGTTCATAAGAACAGCAACCTATTCTTTTACTTTCATTTTTATTATTTCGGTAACAAACTGAACAAAGATTAGTACAAATACTAGGACGTAAGGGGTCATTAATAATTTTAAACTCAGCTAACATTAAGTAAATTACTCCTTTTTACAAATAAAACTTCTTTACGTATTTAATAGAGGAGATGAGATCTATAATAGTTTTTTCTCGCGTTTAGGACGATTTACTATGGTGTTTGTTTGGGAGTTTAGGAGTAATATTGTGATATGTAAATGTTACCAATGTCTTTGGTAATTTTTTCTATTAAGGAATGCACTCGGCCAAAAGGGAGCCGATGAGCACATGTAAAATGAACAACATGACGGTCTGGCTTTTTTGTTTATTCATGGATTATTTATGATCAGGGAGGAAATGTAGGGAAGATGTGGAAAGTATTTAGAAGTAGATTATCAGGGGATTCGAAAAACCACTGTAAGAGTAATTCAGACAATAATTGGTTGGATGATGTGTCAGGTCTAAATAAAACGATAAAAGATAAGCAAGGTAATATCATTGGAGGACTAAAATGTTATCTTTATGGATGGAAGTGTTTATATATAGAGCTGTTTTGGGTTAAAGAAGAATACCGGAAAAAAGGGTGTGGCTCTCAACTATTAAGAGAGGTAGAAAGAGCTGCAAAGGAACAAGGGTGCTATTTAGCGCATGTAGACACCTTTGATTTTCAAGGCAAAGGTTTTTATGAGAAACATGGGTATGAAGTTTTTGGGGTCTTAGAGGTGGTGTCTAGGAAAAAGGTAACGAATGAGTCAATATGGGAAGCTGGTTTGTAATGGTTCAAAGTTATGAAGAAAGATAGAAACACTGCTCTAAAAAGAGCAGTGTCATAATACATTTTTTCGATTCGAAAAGAAATGAGCCATAATCTGTAGTACAACCAGCATATCCCAATTGTCTCAACATCGCAGTGATGTTTCCACGATGATTATCTAAAATTCTAACCAAGGGATAGAAAATGTTCAGCAAAGGCGATAGAAATGAGGCTTAGAAATTGATCAGCCCGTATTTATGGATCTTGAGTTTTGGTCATCTAATTGTAGATTTGGTTCAGGGGGTCCTTCCTATATTGATGCCCTTACTTGCTCAAAGCTTTCATCTCAGCTACTTTCAAGTCGGTACCATTACTTTGGCATTTACCTTCAGCTCGGCCATTATCCAGCCGGTTTTCGGTGTGTTAAGTGACCGTTACAGCATGCCTTGGTTAATGCCTCTAGGGCTTTTCCTTTCTGGTTTTGGTTTGGCACTAATTGGAATAGTCAACTCTTACGGATTATTGTTGCTTGCGGTGCTGTTGAGCGGTATCGGAGTGGCGGGATACCACCCGGAAGGGTCTAAAATGGCCCATTTTGCAAGCGAGGACACCAAAGCTGGGTCTTCGATGGCGGTTTTTTCAGTAGGAGGGAATCTCGGCTTTGGCCTTGGCCCTATACTTGCGATGTTTGTATTGAGCTTTGCAGGCTTGGACTCAATTCAGAGTGTAATGATTCCTGGTGCACTGGCTGCTGTAATCTTCTTGTTTTTATTGCCCAGATTTAAGAAAATTCTAGCAAGAAAATCACACATGCAAAAAAAAGATCAAGAACAAACTGTCAGTAGCGTCAATAGGGTTGGGAGCTTAATATTATTGATACTGTACGTAACCATAAGATCATGGATACAATCCGGCCTAGTTTATTTCATTCCCTTTTATTTTCCCAGTTTTAAAGGTATTGCTGAGCCTGTATATCTAGTGAGTATATTTTTACTTGCCGGAGTAGTAGGTACGATTTTAGGCGGGCCATTTGCCGACCGTTTTGGCGGGCGGAACGGTTTATTGGCTTCGATGATCATTTCCCTAATCACGATCTACCCGTTTTTGCACTTGAACGGCACTTGGATTCCCGTTTTATCTTTTATTATCGGTGCGTCACTAATCTCAACTTTTTCCACCACAGTGGTTTTCGGACAAAGGCTTTTACCTCATAACATCGGGTTAGCTTCGGGGCTGATGCTCGGTTTTGGTATTGGTATGGGCTCTATCGGAGTAACGATACTTGGAGCAATTGCTGATCATGTAGGGATGCCTTTTACCATGGACATTATCAGCCTGCTTCCCGTCCTAGGCATAATACTTGCTTTTACTCTGCCGGATGTTAGATCTAGGGGATTTATTACTAAGCCGGGAAACGCCTTGCAGCAACAAGCATGAAAAACCACTATTCATCTCCGGTACTATTATAGTTGGTCTAAGCAGGGTAAAATGTCTGCTAAATCTATGAATCGCTCTCACCCTTGCACAATTATCGTGTAAGGGTGTTTTTTGTCCGTATTCACTATTTCGCCATGTTTCGCGGTCAATTACTAATATACTTGTCTTTGTCTAATGGATATTCTGCATGGGAATAAAGGTAAGTGGCAAGTAACTATCCGGGCACTACGTATATTGCGTATTGCTACGAGTGTAAAAAGGCTGCGCATCATTATAGTAGCAATCATAGAGACGCTTCCAAGTATGGGATGGGTTTCGCTCCTTTTGTTTATTTTGTACTATATCTTTGCTATAATCGGCACAAATATGTTTGGCGCGGATTTCAATAAATGGTTTGGCACATTGGGTAGAAGCATGTACACCTTGTTTCAGGTGATGACACTTGAAAGCTGGTCAATGGGAATTTCACGTCCTGTCATGGAAGTATTCCCTTATGCATTTCTATATTTTGTTCCCTTTATAGTCATATCAGCCTTTATTGTCGTAAATGTAGTGGTTGGCATTGTCGTGAATGCTATTTCCGAAATTGCTGCGGCGGAAGCTAAGGACCAGGAAGAAATGGCTGGGAGTGCTGGTAGCAAAAATGTAGAACTCAAAGCTGAATTAGTGAAGCTTAAGGCCCAAATCGAGAATCTGGAAAAATTATTATAGTTGCAAGCAGTAGGGGGGTAATCCTCTGAAGAGAGTATATAAACTACTATTACTTTTCTGCATATTAAACGTCATAGATGACATTACTACCATGCTCGAAATAAGCCATGGGGCAGTAGAAGGGAATCCAATAGCAGATTACTTTGTCGGCAATAATGCGTTGCATTATTATTACTACAGCGTAACATAAAAAATGCTAGACAAAACGAATCTTCTGTGTTAAATTAGTGATGAGGACTCGGAGGATGACAGTGTAACATATACAAGGGATCTCTCTGTCCTCAAAACTGAAAGGATTCGTTAGTATGAAACTAGAAAATGTTATTTCTTCTGTTGATGATACCCCCTTTGTAGAAGAAATACTTGAGATAAAATCTGCACTGAAAATTGAACTTGTCAGTCGCACAGAACTGGAAGTTCTCTGGAACCAGCTTGTGAAATCGTATCATTATCTCGGTTTTAACAGCATAATTGGTCCACGAGTAAAGTATCTTGTGTGGTTTAAGGAACGTCCTATTGCTGCTATTAGTTACACGCAAGCTTCTTATAAACTTGGCATGCGCGATACCTTTATTGGCTGGAGTGAAGAAGAACGCAAACAGTATTTACCGCATGTCTTGAATAATAATCGCTTTTTGATCTTACCGTGGGTGCACGTTAAAAACCTGGCATCACATATCATTGCTTTGTCGATTAAGCGTTTAAAACACGATTGGCCGATCCTTTACGGGACGGAACCCTATCTATTAGAAACCTTTGTAGATCGAGACCAATACAAAGGAACTTGCTATAAAGCGTCTAACTGGCACTATGTCGGCGAAACCAGCGGGTTTGGAAAAGTTGGAGTCACCTATCAGTATCATGGAAACAAAAAGGGAGTGTTTGTCTATACTCTGAAGAAAAACTTCAAACAATTGATGGGATGTACAGGAAAGCCCCTCCGGGTCCTCAAAGAAAATAAACATTCGGAGAGGATCACTATGCAACTGCAAAAGAATACATGGCATGAGGGACTTTTAGAAGAGGCTAATGTACGGGGTCTTGTCGATCAGTTACCCGACATGCTTCAAACTTTCTTGGATCGTTTTCTGGGCTGTTTTCGACGTTCCGAGCAAACATTCCATGCGAGTGTGTATGTCAAGGGATTATTGAGCCATTTGGAAAGGAAGTCGGTTGAACCCATCGCTTTGGAATATATAGACGATCCACGAGGTCCCCGTAATTTACAGAATTTCATGAAAAAATCTAGATGGGATGATGAAGGAGCCGCAACCATTCATCAACAGGGTCTTTCTGAGCGCCTTTCAGACGATGAAGGAATGATTACCCTCGACGAAAGTGGCATGCCTAAAAAAGGTGATCATTCGGTGGGTGTGGCACCTCAGTATTGTGGTAGTGTCGGAAAAGTAGCCAACAGTCAGGTGGGTGTTTTCGTCGGCTATTCCGGCCCTAAAGGCTATGGTTTGATTTCAGCACGGCTGTTCATGCCCGAAAAATGGTTTGACGAAGAGCATAAACAGCTCAGGATTGACTGCGCTGTGCCCGAGGACCTAACTTTCAAGACCAAACCACAAATTGCGCTGGATTTGATTCATGAAATCGAACAATCCGGTTTATTTAAGGCGAAATGGATTGGTATGGACTGTCTTTATGGAAACAGCAAGGAATTTATTGAGGCGGTCTCGGATAACTATTGGTATTTTGCTGATATCCATAAGGAATCACTGGCATGGCGCGTTCAACCCACATTTGAAGTGCCCGCCTATAAAGGAAAGGGTCCACACCCTAAGAAAATGACAGCGACCATTCCAGCAGAATCTGTGTCCAAGATCGCTGAGGATGATACGATACCCTGGCGAAGAATGTATCTTGGAGAAGGATCAAAAGGACCGATCTATTCGGAGATCAAAGTTCTTCGAATCTTTAGAGCCTTTGCGAAAGAAACGGGTGAAGTCCCGATAAAATCATGCTGGTTATTTATTCGCCGTTTAGAAAATGGGGAAACTAGGTTTTCTGTCAGTAATGCGCCAGAAGACACTCCAGAGACTGAACTGTGCAAAGCATCGTTAATGCGCTGGCCTATTGAACAGTGCTTCCATGAGGCCATAGATGAATTAGGCATGGATCATTACGAATTCAGGTCTTGGAGAGCATGGCATCGCCATATGCTCCTGGTGTTTATAGCCAGTGCCTTTCTACTTGAGATCAGATCGCTTATCACGGATAAAAAAAAAGTCCCATCTTAACTCTTCCCATGTCCCTATTGCTTGTTGTTGCAGCCTTGTCAGGTGATGAAAAAATGATAAAGAAGGCCTTAAAGCTGATTAATTATCATCTTCGTCGCAATTATATTGCATATAAATCCCATCGTTTGAAGAAATTAAAGAACCTTACTGGATAAAATCAAATTACGCTGTAGTGTTATAAACTAATCGTAGTTGGCTTGATTTGTTTCTATCTAATTTATGCCGCGAAAAGGAATTCGAAAAGTCAGTTGGGGGCAATTAGAGTGCTGTAGGCGACGAATTCGGTATTGGGATAATGCAATTGCCAACAGCCCTCCTGTCTTTAATTAGACAAGAGGGCTGTGTGAGCTGTCACTTTAGAATTGAATTAGGACCAACCTAAATTGAGAACTAGATTTAAATAAGACGAAACTAATTACAGTATAAATATACCATATTTTTCATTTTGTCTGTGATTTTTTATAGCTTCTTGATCAGAAGGATTACCTTTAGGGTTTCAAAAGAAGAAGGAATCTATTTATTTGATTGTTCCAAGTGAAATGTGCTGGTTTACCGTCACTCGTCCATCAACTAATATCAAACCCTTATGTCCTACAATAACCGGGTTAAGATCGATCTCTTGAATTTCCAAATGTTCGCTTATCAAATGACCCAGTTTAATAAGAAGCGTTGCTAATTCTTGGCGATCAACGGTGGGCCAACCCCTGTATCCATCCAAAAGTTGGCGAAGTGGCCAGCGTTCTAACATAGCCAATGCTGCCTGAAGGTCTAAAGGTGCTAAAGCAAACACAACTTCATTCAATACTTCGACCAAGGTGCCTCCCAAACCAAACATCAAGACAGCCCCAAAGGTTGGGTCACGGCGTGCCCCGACTACTAATTCGATTCCAGAAGAGGCTGTAGGCTGTAAAACTATTTCGTTTTGACCCGACCAACCTTTCATCTGGACATCTAACTCTGTGTAAACCCTAGTAAGTTCTTTCTCATTATTTATGTCAAAGCGAACAAGCCCTTGTTCTTTCTTATGAGAATTAAAAGTAGCATATCCCTTAAGTACAAGAGGAAAAGCATATTTAGCAGCTACTTTGCACACATCATCTTCTACAACTGCCTCACCGCTCAGGTTAATACCATATGACCCCAGCAATTTTTGAGCTTCAGACCAACTCAATAACGACGAATTTTCGATCATCGCTTTTCCCTCCAGCCATAGAATTTAAGAGCAACTAAGCCTTTTGCAGCTGCCGCAATGGAGTGGTAGAGAGGGATTCCCGCTTGTTGTAGAAGGGGACGTTCCTTTACAACTGCTTGGCTTTCTCCAATATAGCATGCAATTACTGGTTTCTGGCATTCAGCTTGAACTTTAATCAATTCTAATGTTGGGAAAGCCCAATTGCGATGGTGACAGAAAATAGCCAGCAAGGCATCTACACCCGAGTCAGCAGCTAAGGCCGCCATACACTGGCCATAAATAAGTGCGTCGAACCCGGAGCCTGCTAAATCAAGGGGATTACGCAGAATTACAGGTGGATTAGGACCGATAGTCTCTTCAATTCTTCGCAACGTAGCCGCAGTCAATTCCGGCAGCTTACACCCAACCGCTTCAAGGATATCAGCCACAACGATAGCCGGCCCAGCAGTATGGGTAATTAGTCCAACTCCATTTATCGTCTCTATCGAGCCTCCGCCTACTCTATTGGGAACTACAGAAAGGGCCTTCAGCATATGGACCATTTCCTCGATGCTATCTACGGTTAATAAACTGTGTTGAGCAAAAATATCTTGGTAAAGTCGATAGGATCCTGCCAAAGTACCTGTATGAGTTCGTGCCGCCTGCCCAGCCGCCTCTCCACGCCCAGCTTTGAAGATAACCACAGGTTTACTGCGGGCAACAGCGTTAGCCCCTTCAATAAATTCTCTTCCCTTATCCGTACCCTCTATAAAAATACCAATAACTTTGGTTTCTGGATCTTCCGCCAAGTAATTCAAATAGTCAGCATATTCTAGAATTCCTCGGTTGCCAACCCCACACCACTTAGCAACCCCAACCCCTTCATCCTGCATTTCAGCCAATAAGGATAGTCCAATTCCTCCACTTTGACTAATCACAGATACAGATCCCTTGTTTAAGGTCATAGGATAAAAGGTAGCATAAAGGGGGGAGGCTGTATTAATCAAACCTAAAGTGTTGGGGCCGACCAAGGCAATTCCCGCATTCTTGGCCACAGTTATTAAACGTTTTTCTAAAGCATGTCCCTCCGAGCCCATCTCTTTAAAACCACCGGCCGAGCAGATAACACCTTTAACACCTATGCGGGCACATAATTCTACAAGTTCAACAGTCACATATTGATTGACCGCTAGCACTACCAACTCCGGCACAGTGGGCAACTCTGCTAATCCAGAATAACAAGTTAATCCCATGATTTGCTCGTATTTACTATTGATTGGATATACTTTGCCCTGAAAGCCTCCCTCGAGGATACTTTGCAATATATTATAACCAATCCTACCTGAATCAGGGCTTGCTCCAACAACAGCTAAGCTAGCCGGATTAAATACAACGTCTAAATTTCTCACTTACATAACCTGGATTTCTCTAGCAGTATTCTTAATATAATGTTTTGTAGATTCTTACTGCAGAGAACCAGGATCCCCCCCTTCTGCAGTTTATTTTTTATCGTACGCTAGGATTTACCAACTGTCAATCCTGGCCAGAATATTCAGCCTATTGTGTAACTATTGTCAGATATATCTTATTATGACAGAACGGGCTGGACAACATAATGGATGCGATCAAAGGCTGCAATGCATCCCTATGGACACCCCGGGCTGTGGCCTATCGTCGCAAGAAGAACATAAACGACCTCGAATTGCTGCCAGCGGTTGTGATTATGGAGATGGTAAAAGCCCAGGCATCCGGGGTGGCTTTTAGCTGCGACCCGCAGAGCGGCCGACGTGATATGTTGGTGATCAAAGCCATAGCCATCCAGGTAGGAGTCTATCTACTTCGACATCTTAAAAGTAATTGCCTGCTTCCGGTTAAGAGTCAGTAACCGAAATTTGTCTTGAAAGCGGTTTTAACAACCTCAGCCATTTTAGTAGAACCTTTTTAAAAAAGGTTGGGATAGCTCCAACCGACTTTATAAGATAAATACAATAGCAAGTACATAAAATAATTAGCAAAATTAGCAAAGACCTTCATGTAAAATTTTGATATAATATGCAAAAGTCAAAAGGAGCTATAGAAATGGATTTTGGAGATTGTATTAGATTTATCAACGAGAGTCAGGCAACCTGTACCTTGTGTACTATCGATGGAGATCAACCTAGGGGGAGAGGAATGGTTCCATTGTGGGTAAAAGAAGATGGAATCTATTTTACGACTGCCAGTTCTAAGAATTTGTACTCTCAACTGCTAGCTAATTCCAATGTAGAACTTTGTTTTGTAACATTGCAACCCATAAAGCATTTACGGATAACAGGCCGCGTAGAGTTTGTTGAGGATATTATAATAAAGAATAAAGCCTTAGACGAAAGACCTTTTCTAAAAGCCCTCGGTATAAATACGGCAGATGATCCAAACTTTATTCTTTTCCGGGTGGGCAACGGGGAGGCTCATTTTTGGACATGGGAAGATAATCTAAAGGAAGCGGACATACCCAGAATTAAATTCTAGCTTCTGACTTACTCAAAAATTAAGTTTATTCGCAAGAACCAATTGATTTTTATTTGAATAAATTTTGTTAGTTCTCCATCAGTTCTCTCTTCGTCATTTGCACCCCATCGTTAGAAGATATAAATAAAGGAAACCTCCACGGAAATTTTCCAAAAACGATACAAGTTTGTGTTACTTCATTTTAAGTATATTTTGGGCTAAGAATTCGACGAAAATTATTTAATGCGTTGGTTGAGAAGATAGAAATTCTCACTGCGCATTTTGTTTTTGAGTTGAAGAGACGGATGAGGGTGGAGGAAGGAGGGGAGTAAACTGTGAGTCGGAAGGGGAGAATCAGGAGATGCAGTCTAAGAAAAGTTCTAGGAATGCGTCACAGATACGCAAATCTAGGCTCAAAATACTTAAAATCATGCATTATGCTGTTATGTTGATAAAAAATGGGTTGTGTTGAGCTTGGTCTAGAACAGAAACTAGCCTTAAAGATTTCTACTGGTTTAGGTGAACGGTTAGTTGTCACAATAGAAATACACTCTGAAAAGGCATGCGGCTTATTTCACATATCGATTTGGTGCAATGATTCATGTGGATGGTCTGAAACATATAGTACAGCTCATTACAGCCTTTGCGGTAAAAAGAAATGAGAAGGTAAAAATATATATACCCGACGATTTTAGTTTATCTTTTATTTTAGAATAATTTTGCAATATCGAGAAGGATATGAACGGAAAATGTAGAAATGTTAGAGTGGAACAATCTGGGTGCTTTAGTAGTCCTCTCACGGTAGAGAAAGATACTTAGTATCCCTCAAAAAGTTGATGGGTTATAATGAGTCCAAGTTTCTTGGGAGTAAATTAAGCGAGGGGAAAAAATGAGTATTTCGCAAAAGGAAATCGATTTAAAGACAGAAAACCTGGGTTTAGATCCGGCCATTTTTAATAAAATCTTGGAGTTATACCAGGATAACAGTTATGCACATTTAACGGGTATTAAAATCGTGGCCATGGGACCTGGCAAATTGATTGCCGAAATGGTTGTAGAAGAACATAATTCCAACATGGCAGGAACATTACACGGTGGCGCAACTGCGACTCTGGTCGATGTATGTATGGGAATGGCTTGTTTTACAAAGGGGAGCATAGTTGTATCCTGCAACATCAACGTCTCCTACCTAACGGCCGGAAAAGTAGGCGATAAGATTATTGCTGTAGGGCAGGTCATTAGGGCAGGAAAAACTGCTTGTTTTACTGAAGCAAGTTTGGAGGATGAAAAAGGTAAGATCATCGCCAAGGGTACAGGAACCTTTTTCGTTAAAGAGACTTTTGCTGAGCAAAACTAGAGGTCTAAGAAAAAATAAACGATCACGTGCGCCAAAAATAGACCTTTTGCCAATACCAAAAGTGAAAAGTTACACTGCTTGAATAGAGTAGAAAGTAAGCCGACTGGGTGAGTGTTCACCTTGGTTAGGCTTATTTTCTTTATAGGATGCTAATATTTTTAGTGAGGTCCGGCAATCTCAATAACACTTAGGAAAGAAAGTCACCTACTATGAGTCAAGAGAATCTAGTAGGGCCATCGGTTATTGAGCCATAACAAAGTGAGGGAAGACGTATTTAAAAGGTTTAAACCCTCATCCTGATTGGATGAGGGTACAGCATGATCGGCAAACAAATTGAAACGAAAATACAATGCCTTTTAAGTTACGTTAGCTGTGGAGGTAATCAAAGTTGTTAAAAGACTATTATTAGTGACTCTAGACTTAAGGCCTAAAGTTGGTAGTACTGGTGAAGTGCTAAAGAAAAGGTTGGAGCAAGATTTAGGTAAACGACTTGAAGGTTGGAGTGAAACACAGGTTTTACTAAATTCTAGAGTTGTTAGTCGGAAATGCACTAAGAGTAGCTGAGATAATTGACCCGTATGTAATTCCAAAGAATAAACCCTTGGGAATTAATTTATCTCGTCCATATGAACTTAATAACTTCACCCCCAATACTCCACCAACCATACATAGAGCAAGATTCATTATCACTCCAAGTAATTGTCCTTGCCAGACACTAATAAGAAGGTGTTTGTCTGCGAGGCGGATGCTCAAGAAGAATGGAAGCGATTCTGCAAGTCACACAAGAAAAGCCTCTACCTCTATGATGTGTCGTTCGTCGAAACCACACAAGAGAAACGCCCGCGCGGCAACCCGGGCAAGAACCCGAAAAAACCTCAGATTATTAGTCAGTGGTCGCTTCGGATTCAGGTAACTGGGGAAGCTGTCGCAGCTATGACTAAATTTCAGCATTCTGAGGAATGTTTTGTCCTCATCACCAATGTCAGCCCGAAAGAATGTGAAATGCGAGATGTTTTAGGTCTATACAAAAACCAGATGGTCGTTGAAATGGACTTTCGCCTTCTTAAGGAACCGTGTATTGCGTCGGTAATTTATCTGAAGACACCCG
>NZ_JUEE01000262.1:0-19431 GCF_000802135.1 Desulfosporosinus sp. BICA1-9 | reverse complement strand
GAGGTTAGAGCATCGCCATGACTCAACCAAGGAGGGTTGAGGTTAGAGCATCGCCATGACTCAACCAAGGAGGGTTGAGGTTAGAGCATCGCCATGACTCAACCAAGGAGGGTTGAGGTTAGAGCATCGCCATGACTCAACCAAGGAGGGTTGAGGTTAGAGCATCGCCATGACTCAACCAAGGAGGGTTGAGGTTAGAGCATCGCCATGACTCAACCAAGGAGGGTTGAGATTAGAACACCGCCATGGATGGCAAGGTGTCGTGATGGCAAGAAGTGGCCGTCTTCGCCAAGGCTTAGCGTCAGCCAGTTTTCCTTTTATATTTCGGGAACAAACAGGAAAACGCTTACTCGTGTGGAATTTATATAAGGTGAGGACTACTAGGTAGGCCTACTGTTAAGGACCTAAAAATAATGAACGTTTGGAGGACTGTTCTGTGGCGAAGGCTAAAAGACGCCGCACCATGAATACTAGGGTGAACATGAGAGTAAGTACCTTGAAAGAGACAATACGCAATGAAGTCATGGGAGTTTTCGTTGTCGGAATGGCTTGCTTGGGGCTGGTCGCGCTTTATTCTGACAGGAGCGGAGTGGTTGGTGGACAAATTAAACAGGTTCTAACTGTTTTAGCAGGAGGGGGACGAGTTTGCATTCCCCTCATGGTGGGGGCCTGGGGTATTGCCTTTATGAATAAGCAAACGCCGCGTCTGGGATCAAAGGCCGCAGGAGTAATTCTTCTTTGGCTTGTTTTTGTTGGGATTTTGCACCTGCAGTTACCAGGAATTGAGGGATTCTCTAAGGCGGACATGCTGGATGAAGGTCTACTTGGCCATGGCGGCGGACTTGTTGGTGCAGGAATTGCAATTGTGTTAAAAACTACAATTGGCGTTTTAGGTAGTTATGTTGTGTTAGTGATGGCAGCGCTAATGGGCGCTCTGCTGATTACTAATCGTTCGCTGGTTCAAGGAGTACAAGGAGTAGGTCAGGTCAGCAAAGAATCTGGGATATGGATTAAACACCAAATGGGGGATTTTATTGATGTTCTGAAAAACTCTGAGGACGAGGAAACCCTTAAAGAGAGATTGGAATCTCAGGAGGGGAGTAACGCAGAAACAAAACTGCATACGAAAAAGAGTACTCCTTTAAAACGGAGTTCACAGGCTCTTGACCCTGATTTAGCAGAACGACCCTTAGTCATTAAAACCTTAGAAGATCCTAATGAGCCTCCTTACCTTACGAACGTTCCAGCCAAAGGGCAGTTAGGATTTGAAAAGATGGCCGCTGGAAAGCTAGAAAATACGATTATACCACCTGGAAAAGTGACCAGTACTCCTATTTCTCGTCAGACTCGAGAAGACGGAAATTTTCAGCTTCCTCAAGTCTCGTTATTAAACAAATCTTTAAAAATCAAAAACCCTAGACTTAATAAGGATTTAGCGGACAATGTCAAGATTCTGGAAGAAACTTTGGGTAGTTTTGGAGTCAAGATCAAGGTAACTCAAGTCACGCAAGGGCCTGCTATTACACGTTATGAAGCACAACCTGCGCCAGGCGTGAAAGTGAGTAAGATAACGAATCTAGCGGATGATATTGCTTTGAGCTTAGCGTCGGCAGATGTACGTATTGAGGCGCCTATTCCTGGAAAATCCGTGGTTGGCATTGAGGTA
Source organism: Desulfosporosinus sp. BICA1-9 (assembly GCF_000802135.1). NCBI lineage: Bacteria > Bacillati > Bacillota > Clostridia > Eubacteriales > Desulfitobacteriaceae > Desulfosporosinus > Desulfosporosinus sp. BICA1-9. Next base: position 17,765 of record NZ_JUEE01000262.1, on the reverse strand, counting down.
CCCAATAAAGAAATCGCGATGGTTCATTTCCGAGAGGTCCTAGAAACGGCGGAATATCAAGGAACAGCGAGTAAGTTGGCCTTATGTTTGGGCAAGGATATTACGGGGACTCCGGTTATTGCCGATTTAACAAAAATGCCCCATCTACTCATTGCAGGAGCTACGGGTTCTGGAAAATCTGTCTGTATTAACACCTTGATTCATAGTATCTTGTTTAACGCTCGTCCAGATGAAGTGAAGTTTTTATTGGTAGATCCCAAAATGGTTGAACTCGCGAACTATAATGGAATTCCTCATCTCATTGCACCGGTAGTTACTGATCCTCGAAAGGCCGCGGGTGCTTTAAAATGGATTGTGACGGAAATGGAGACCCGTTATGAATTATTTGCTGCAGCTGGTGTGAGAGATATCGTCCGGTATAATTTTCTGCGTACCCAGGACAAAAAGGATGAGCATCCACCGCTCCCTTATGTAGTAGTGATCATTGACGAGTTGGCCGATTTGATGATGGTAGCGCCTGGAGATGTTGAGGATGCGATTTGCCGCTTGGCCCAAATGGCTCGTGCGGCAGGAATTCATCTAATTGTTGCGACCCAGCGTCCATCGGTTGACGTCATTACGGGTATCATCAAAGCCAACATTCCCTCCCGGATTGCCTTTGCCGTTTCGTCACAAACAGACTCGAGGACTATTTTAGATATGAATGGGGCAGAGAAACTTTTAGGTCGTGGAGATATGCTCTATTATCCAATGGGTATGAGTAAGCCATTGCGGGTGCAGGGGTGTTACTTGGGGGATAAAGAAGTAGAAAATGTGGTTGGATTCCTGCAGAACCAGGCGAAGCCAGAGTATCAGGAAATCCCTAACATGGATCTTGGGACGACGAAAAAAGAAGAGATGGAAGATGAATTTTTTTATCAAGCAGCTCAGATTTTTATAGAAAGCGGAACGGCTTCGGTCTCTATGTTACAACGCCGCTTGCGTATAGGCTACACACGAGCAGCTCGGTTGATGGATTTCCTAGAAGAGAAAGGGGTTGTCGGGGGATACGAAGGCTCTAAACCCCGCGAAGTGTTAATGACGAGGGGGCAGTTTGAATTAAAATTTGGCCAATGGGTTGATGAAATTGCACACTAGTTGCATAATCTTTGTATAAGATTTATGATAAGATAGATAGTATATAGTCGAGTTGGAAGGAATTAAGGATGATTAAGGAGATCACTGTACAAGAATTGAAGACATTAGGGCAACCGATACTTGTCGATGTACGCTCTGAGGGCGAATTTGCTGAAGCAACCATCCCGGGTGCTGTAAGTCTTCCTCTTTTTAATAACGAAGAACGGGCTAAGGTGGGTACAACCTACACACAGTCTTCCCCCAGTTTGGCTCGTGAACAAGGCTTAAACATTATCAGCCCAAAACTTCCGGATTTAGTCCAGAAGGTGGGGGAGTTTGCGAAACGTGGTCCGCTTGTCCTTTTCTGTTGGCGAGGCGGAATGAGAAGCAAATCTCTGGCAACGGTTGTTGATTTGATGGGGATCCCGGTTTACCGTTTACAAGGGGGATATAAAGCCTATCGCGCCCAAGTGGTTGATTTTTTCGAAGCTAAGCTGCCCTTTAAGGTTGTGGTGTTGCGCGGAAATACTGGAGTGGGAAAAACTGAACTATTAGGTCAGTTACGAGGGGATGGATATCCCGCGATTGATCTTGAGGGGCTTGCTAATAATAGAGGGTCTGTTTTTGGTGCCATGGGTTTAGGAAATCCACCCTCTCAAAAAAAGTTTGAAGGATTATTGTACGAGGAACTTGAATTATTAAAGGAGTTTCCTTATATTATTGTAGAATGTGAGAGTAAGCGAATTGGAAGGGTTACCTTGCCAGCCGTTTTCTTTACAGCGATGCAAGAGGGAATTCAAATACTTCAATATGACTCCTTGGTTAATAGAGTTCAACGCCTCTTACAGGAGTATACATCTGTTCCTGATGCACTTCAGGAGATTGGAATTGCCTTAGAACGATTGATCAAAACGTTGGGGCATGTCAAAGTACAAGAATTACGGACTCTATTGGAAACCAACCGCCTGGATTTGTTTACAGAGCGTCTACTGGTGGACTATTATGATAAGCTTTATGCTTACCCAAATGAACCTAGCTCAGAGTATGCGTTTTACATTAACCATCAAGATCCTGTGCAGGCGTTAAGGGAGTTGGAATGCTATCTTGAAGAGAAGGTGGCCCAACCAGGTAGAGAATCTCCTTTACTTGGAATACGATATTCAGCAAAATAAGCCTGGTTTACTCGGCGCTGTGACGACACTGATTGGAATGCTGGGTCTCAATATTTTATCGGTTACGGGGATTGGACAGAGCCGACGTGGTCTTCTCTTGGAGACCCTATCAGAGGGTAAAGTTAAAGCATTGTTGGAGGCTCTCTTAGCGGTTGATTCTATTAAAGTCACTGCATATCGTATTCCTACTCTATTAGATCGAATAGCGCTACGACATGGCAAGCGTTTAGACATGGCCGAGATTAATCCACCAACTTATCGATTTGTTCGTGAGGAATTAGGTGTGCTGGTTGATTTTTTGGGGGATACTTTGCTTGAAGGCGGAAATCGCATCATTGGGATCCGAGGAATGCCTCGAGTGGGTAAGACTGAAGCAGCTATTGCTGCCTGTGTGTATGCTAATAAACGCTGGATCTTATTGTCCTCAACCCTTATCCGTCAAGCTTTACGGACTGAGTTATTACTAGATGAGTCTGAGAATAGTATTTTTCTAATTGACGGAATTACGAGTACCACGCGAGGAAACGATGCCCATTGGTCTTTATTAGAAAAAACGTTACAAATGCCAACTCTCAAGGTTATTGAACATCCTGACGTCTTTAATCGAGATGGGCGCTTAGAGGTAGAGTTTGATTTCATCATTGAAATTCGCCATCATGAAGACGATGTAATTTGTATGGAAGATATCGCGATGAGTTTTTCGGCGTTCGATATGAGCTGATCAGAGAATAGGGGGTATTACTATGGCAGGAGAAGGGCAATTGCTTCGGACCGCTCGGGAAAATAAAGAATGGAGCTTAACTGACACTGAGGAAATCACGAAGATCCGTGTTCGCTATATCCAGGCTCTTGAAGAGGAAAATTATGGGATACTCCCTGGCCCAACATATGCTAAGGGATATTTGCGTACTTATGCAAAACAACTTGGGCTAAACTCTGATGAAATTATTGCCCTGTACAGTGCTACTCTGACGCCTGATGTTGCAAGTGCCCCACCTGTTCTAAAAACACTTCAAGTGTCGCCAAAATCTCGTCCGCTGTGGGTTAGACCAGCGATTATCGGGGGGGTGGCTGTTTTAATGCTGATTGCCTATGCAGCCAAGGGCTTGTATTCACCAGAGAATGCAATTCCGGATACTCCTTATACAGCTCCTCCTTTAATCAGTGCACCGAAGACAGATACTGCAACCACATCGCCACCTCCAAGTGCTTCAGAGTCGTCACTTCAAACTACCCCGCCCAATGCACAGGATGGCTTGACGGCTCAGCTAGTTTTCACTCAACCCTGTTGGATTGAGGTTAGAATTGACGGTCAGGCACCGTTTCAGGGAACATTTGCAGCGGGAACCAGTAAAGAAGTCAAAGGGACAGAGAAAATTGAACTGGTCTCGATTGGAAATGCCGGGGGTCTGACGGTTACTTTAAACGGCAGAGCCTTACCAATGTTAGGGAAGGCAGGAGAAGTTCGACGTAATGTCGTATTAACTAAAGATATGTTAAATCAGTTGTAATGAATAGCTATAAAGGGGCGTTAGATTTTGGCAAAAGATTCTTCATTTGATCTCGTTTCCAAGGTAGATATCCCTGAGGTAACGAATGCAATCCTCCAGGCCCAGAAAGAGTTGGCACAGCGATTCGATTTTAAAAACAGTAAATCCTCTATTAAACTTGAGGGTGAAAAGATTATTTTGGTTTCTGACGACGATTTTAAGTTGAGTAATGTCGTTGACATTCTTGAGGGTAAACTTGTCAAGCGAGGGGTTTCCTTGAGAGCCTTGGAATATGGGAAGGCTCAAACAGCTGCTGGTGATACAGTCCGGCAAGAAGTCAAACTGGTTCAAGGGATTGCCCAAGAGAAGTCAAAATTAATCAATAAGGTCTTAAAAGATAGTAAACTTAAAGTGGTAAGCTCAATTCAAGGCGAAGAAATACGAATTTCAGGCAAGAATAAAGATGATCTTCAAGCGGCTATTGCCTTATTACGTAAAGAAGACTTTGGAATTGAACTGCAGTTTATCAATTTCCGATAAGGGAGAAGTTTCTCACTAAGATGGAATGCCTTAATATTTCATAAAAATGCTTGGCAAGTTTTGCCAAGCATTTTTATGAAACTAGGATTTCTATTACAATAAGCTCTCATTTTTAGAAGTTATAAGCTCACGCTCAAGACCAAGAAGAATCATGGTTAATTTTGGCTAGTTTATATTCCCAGTGAGTATACATAAATTTGCAGGAAAATGTCGAACCAATATAGAATAGATACTAAATTACTCGCTACATAGAAAGGACTATTAAGAATGGAAAAGTCAACCTATATTGGTTTGATACTTGCGGTCATTGCTGTCGGGTTGGGAATGGTTTTGAAAGGCGCTAGTCTGGTATCCTTAGCGAACCCTGCAGCACTACTAATTATCTTTGGGGGTACCGTAGCATGTATATTTATTGGTTTTCCAATGGAGGACTTAAAGGTAGTACCAAAGCTCTTTAAGATCATGTTTACTTCCCAAGCATTGGTCTCTAAAAGTGAACTGATTCAACAGATTGGGGAATGGGCAACAGTCAGTCGTCGAGAGGGTTTGCTATCCCTTGAAAGTAAAGCTGAGGAAATTGATGATGAATTTCTAAGAAACGGAATGCGCATGGTCATCGACGGGAATGACCCGGAATTTATTCGTGACGTGCTCATGGAAAATATTTCGGCCATGGAGGAACGTCATAGACAAGGTGCGCTTATCTTTACTCAAGCAGGAACTTATGCACCGACCCTGGGGGTACTAGGGGCGGTTGTCGGGTTGATTGCAGCCTTGGGTAATCTAAACGAGATAGAAGCCTTAGGACATTTGATTTCCGCTGCTTTCGTCGCCACGTTGCTGGGGATCTTTACGGGTTATGTCTTGTGGCACCCCATGGCTAATAAATTAAAACAAAAATCTAAAAAAGAGACACAAGTTAAGATGATGATGGCGGAAGGCCTTTTAGCGATTCAAGCGGGCGAGCCTGTATTATCAATTAACCAAAGGCTTGCAGTATTCCTCTCTTCTACTGAACGTACCGCTATGGAGGAAAAAAGTCTTGAAAAAACATAAAAAAGAGCATCATGAGGAACATATCGATGAAACATGGTTGATTCCTTATGCAGACTTGCTGACGTTATTATTGGCATTATTTATTATTTTGTTTGCCTCTAGTCAAGTCGATGAAAAAAAATATGCCCAGGTTATGCAAGGCTTGAGCAGTGCCTTTAACGGAGGCGTAAGTGTTTTTGAACAATCCAATACAATATCTATAGATGACGTTTCTGCCAATGATCTCAAGAAATTGGAGGAAAATAACCAAGACCAAAACCAAGAGCTTAAGGACCTGATAAACAAGGAAAAACAGGACATGGAAGCAATCAAGAAAAAGCTTGATGTCTACATTATGGAAAATGGGCTGACCCTACAACTTCAGACCTATGTCAACAACGATATGCTGAAAATTACGATTCAGGATTATGCTTTATTCGACTCAGGTAGGGCTGTGGTAAAACCAGAGGCTCAAAAACTTGCTGCGGTCATTTCGGAAATGTTAAGCATGTATCCTGGTTACAAAGTAGAGGTAGCGGGGCATACTGATAATATCCCTATAAAAAATTATGAATTTGAATCTAATTGGGATTTAAGCTCAAGACGGTCCTTAAATTTTATGAAGTATCTGTTGCAGTCGAATAGTATTGACCAAGCTCGATTTCGTTCCATTGGATATGGTGAATATCAACCGATTGATACCAATGAAACGGCCGAGGGGCGGGCAAAAAATCGACGCGTAGACGTGAATATTATTCGCAATACGTTGGAAGCAAAACCTTTGATTCCATGATGATTCATTAATCTAACCGCTTCCTATGCCAAACTAGTTAAACTCTAGCTACAATGACTAAAAGACTGACATGCTACCATTCACGATCTGTTGGTTTGCCAGACTTTTAGTAGGAATTGCAAAAGCCCAAACTAGGCTCTCGCATTGGTTGCGAGAGTATTTTTATGGTTGCGAAAAAAAAGTAGTGTTTATCAAAGTTAAGGCCAGATGATAAACGTGTTTAAACTAGAAAGGTGAGACTAATGCGTACACGAAATTTTTTACCTATGAATCGAGCCGATATGGAGGCGGTGGGCTGGGATGAACTTGATTTTCTCCTCATTACTGGCGACGCCTATGTGGATCATCCAAGCTTTGGAATTGCGATCATTGCTCGTGTTTTAGAAAAGCATGATTTTCGCGTAGGAATCGTGGCTCAGCCTGATTGGAAGGATCTTAAAGCTTTCCGTGTGATGGGAACACCCCGCTTGGGTTGTTTGATCTCTGGAGGGAATCTCGACTCCATGGTTAATCATTATACGGCGGCTAAAAAGAAAAGGCACAAAGATGCTTATTCTCCTGGTGGCAAATCGGGACTTCGCCCAGACCGAGCCACCATCACTTATTCTAATCGGGTTCGAGAAGCACTGCCTGGTGTCCCAGTGATAATCGGGGGGATCGAAGCTTCGTTGAGACGATTTGCCCACTATGATTATTGGAGTAATGATGTTCGACGCTCCATCCTTTTGGATAGCCAAGCGGATTTGCTTGTCTTTGGGATGGGGGAGACAACCATCGTTGAAGTTGCCAAGCATCTAAAAAATGGGATACCGATTGATCAGATTACGGATGTTAGAGGAACTATGGTGCCTTTGACGGGGGATGTAGTACCCCGAGGTACCCTAGTTCTGCCAAGTTTTGATGATGTTACTTCGACTTCGGATAAGAAAAAATATGCCGAGGCTTTTTGGGTGCAGTATAACCAGCAGGACCCGTTCCAGGGGAAATCCATGTTTCAATCCCATGGGCGAAAAAGTGTACTACAAAACCAACCCTCGCTTCCCTTGACTCAAGCAGAGATGGATGCCATCTATGCACTACCTTTTATGGGGACATATCATCCGTCGTACGAAGAACTTGGGGGAGTTCCGGCTATTGAAGAGGTGGAATTTAGTCTTACCAGTGCCAGGGGATGTTTTGGAGCATGCGCTTTTTGTGCGTTAACCTTTCATCAAGGGCGGATCATCCAAAGTCGAAGCTCAGAATCGATTATTCGGGAAGCTGAGCAAATGACCTGGAATTCTCGTTTTAAAGGATATATTCACGATGTAGGGGGTCCAACGGCGAACTTTCGACGTCCGGCGTGTCAAAAACAATTAACGAAGGGAGCCTGTTCCAATAAGCAGTGTCTTTTCCCTGAACCGTGCTCGAAACTGGAAAATGACCATACGGAATACTTAGATCTTTTGCGTCGTCTTCGTAGTTTGCCAAGGATAAAAAAAGTGTTCGTACGGTCTGGTATCCGTTATGATGCAGTGTTAGCCGATCGAAATTCAAAGTTTATTAGCGAACTTTGTGAGCATCATGTCAGTGGTCAATTAAAAGTCGCCCCGGAACATGTCAGCGATACAGTTCTTCGTCTCATGGGTAAGCCTGGCAAGGCTGTCTATGAGGACTTTGTTCAGGAGTTTAAGAAAACGAACGAAAAGCTAGGTAAGGAACAATACCTTGTCCCTTATCTAATGTCTTCTCATCCAGGGAGCACACTTAAAGAAGCAATCGAATTGGCTGAATATGTCCGTGACATGGGAGTTAATCCAGAACAAGTTCAGGATTTTATTCCAACCCCGGGAACCCTCTCCACATGCATGTACTACACCGGCTTAAATCCTCAAACCATGGAATCGGTCTATGTCCCACGTAGCTTACATGAAAAAGCGATGCAGCGGGCACTGATCCAATATCGGAACCCGAAAAACCATAAATTAGTCGAAGAAGCCTTGCACCAAGCACATCGAGAGGATCTTATCGGGTACGGGCCCAAATGCCTTATTCGGCCCAGAAGGTTTGTGCGAGACGATCAGAAGGAACCAGACAGTGTAGGCGGTCTAGGCAGTCCAATTAAGAGGAAAAAAGGACCCGTAAGACGATCAGGTATGAAGAAGAAGGACGCTGCGGGAGTGGGTAAAGAAGTTCAAGACAAAGACGTGCCGATCAAAGAAACGTCAAGCAAAACATATAAAGGCGCAGCAGGCAAGCCAGGGCGATTTAAGGGTGCGCGGAGTACGGAAACCACTTATAAAGGCGCAGCAGGCAAACCAGGGAGTTTCAAGGAAGCACGAAGTGCAGAAGCCCCGTATAAAGGCGCATCAGGCAAGCCAGAACGCTACAAGGATGCCCGGAGTACAGAAGCCCCATATAAAGGTGCAGCAGGCAAGCCAGATCGCTTCAAAGATAATCGGAGTACGGAAGCCCCTTATAAGGGTGGAGCAGGTAAACCAGGGCGCTTCAAGGATGCTCGGAGTACGGAAGCCCCGTATAAAAGTACAGCAGGAAAAAAGGGGCCTCAGAGCGAAGAGGCAAAAGAAACAGAAAAGGGACGATACAAAAGGGGCTCTGATAGCCATATCAATAAAGGCAAGAGAAAACCTCAAGGAGCCAAGAAAAGATAAGTAACTAAATAAAAATTGACCCTAAGCCGAATAACGGCTTAGGGTCAATTTTTATTTGAATGTGAAAAGAATTGCGTCAATGAGCGCAGTCGGTAAGGCGTTAATAAACGTAATGGACAAGTTCACTACGCATGCAAGTCAGTGAAAGTCAAGGGTGCAAGTCAAGAACCGACCCCAACTTGCTCACCCAACTTGCAAAGCCGAGCTTCAATCGTTCCAAATCCCGTGGACCCCAAGCCGGAGGAAGTTTCTTAGCTTAGAGAGCATGTGAGAGGAATTGCGTCAATGAGCGCAGTCGATAAGGCGTTAAGAAACTCAACGGTTCACTTGCAGAAAGCCCAGAGGTTTTGAGTTTTAGCCTTAGCGACAAGGGAATAGCAATGGAACACGATAGTCTCCAGTACGATAGTCTCCAGTGGAGAGTATCGCCGAAGCCGCGATCTCAAAAGAAATACTTATCGGCGTAGGATGTGCGAACACGATAGTCTCCGGTGGAGACTATCGCCGAAGGCGCTGACCAACAACGAACACTTATCGCCGTAGGATGCTAAGAAACTTCCTCCCACTTGCATCCGTTTCCGCTATGCCAATTCCCCAAATTCATCATTCAGTGCATCCTCTACTTCATCCATAGTAATCTGCCCGATTTCTTTAAGGTGTCCATCCTCAGACCATTCGATGAATTCATCGTAGAAAAACTCTAATTTTTCATAGTAAAACTTGTGAAAAGAGAACACTATACCCGACCTGCGACTTTCTGGTTCATAACGAAGCAGGTAGTATTCATTGTCTTCAAGCATACTTTTTAAAAAGATAGCGTGACCGGGGACAACCAGTACAACACGGGCATCTTCATACTCGCGGTTCACAAACTGTAGGGTAAAGGCTTGGACCTGGGCTTCAGAAAGTGGGTCGAGGGAGGCTTCAGAAGGTGAATTGAGCGCGGGCTCTGTTTGGTTTACCCAAGTGAAGACCACTTCAGATGACGCTACCTCTTCCATCTGTTCCGCGATCTCTTCGAGACGGCGCGCAACAACAGTGGGTAACGTATATTCTTCGCAGGCTGTGGAACGACAGTGATAGATGGGAACATTTTTAATCTGCCCGGCTCCGTGAGCCAAGTCGATGGGAACTGTACGGGTTGTTAAATATCCTGTGTCACCACAACCACAGGTATCGACAGGATCTATGGATTTATCTAACAAATATGACACCTCACTCAAGTTTCTTAGGACCTTATTCGACGTTCGACAAGGAATTAATAATTCCTTTTATCCTTCACACATTAAATGTTGCCATTTAACACAAACTTTACACAGAGATAGATTAGAGTTCATCAGGGAATATTAAGGAACAGATTATTTTTGGTCGGTGAAAAAAATATCCGACAAGGAGGAAATTTATGTTTAGGAAAATGGGTAAATTTCTAACAACGGTCATCATAGGTATGCTAGCGGTTACTCTCGTAAGTTGCGGAGCGCAGGACCCGAGTACCCCAGCTGGTCAAGAGAAGGCTGCACCGGTCAATCTAACTGGTGCTGGAAGCTCTTTTGTTTTTCCATTACTCAATCAACAAATCGAAGAGTATCGGAAGAATAATCCAAATATCACAATTAATTATCAAAGCACTGGTAGTGGGGCAGGAATTAAACAAGTCTCAGAGCAAACCCTTGATTTTGGAGCGACGGATGGTCCAATGACAGAGGATCAACAAAAAGTTGCTAAAGGTGGAAAAATCCTGCATATCCCTTTAACCTTAGGTGCGGTGGCAGTCACTTATAATGCTCCCAATGTTCCGAAAAATCTCAAACTTGGTCCTGCAGTACTTGCAGATATTTTCCTTGGCAAAATCACCCATTGGAATGATCAGCGGATTGCATCCGAAAATCCGGGTGTATCTTTGCCAGACACAAAAATTACGGTTGCTCGTCGTTCAGATGGGAGTGGGACAACGTATATTTTCTCAGACTATCTCACCAGTGTCAGCCCAGAGTGGTCAAGTAAGGTGGGTAAAGGAACATCCTTGAATTGGCCAGTTGGGATAGGTGGAAAAGGAAATGCTGGTGTGGCAGGGGTGATTCAACAAACTCCTGGTACGATCGGATATTTAGAGCTAGCCTATGCTGTTCAAAACAATTTATCTTATGCCACGATGCAAAACAAGGAGGGTAAGTGGATCGTCCCATCTCTTCAATCAACATCTGCAGCGGCAGCGGCAGCAACGATTCCGGAAGATATGAGGGTGTCGATTGTCAATGCTCCCGGTGTTGACGCCTACCCAATAGCTGGTTTCGCTTGGGCGTTAATCTATCAGGATCAAAAGGACAAGGCCAAAGGAACGGCCCTAGTAAACTTTATAAACTGGGCTATTCATGACGGTCAGAATCTTTCAGAAGAATTGCATTACCCAAAGTTGCCTGCGAGCTTAATCAGCCGTGAAGAAGTGATGCTTAAATCGGTCACATTTCAAGGACAGCCGATCTTAAAGTAGAAATGAAGGGAAGTTCTCTAGAAAAAACTCGTTTGAGTGAAGTATAGAACATGTTTGGCATTTTTTTAGAGCTGGACGAGAAGGCGGAAGGATCTGAATATGAGCAAGAAAAATAAATTCAAGACGTCCATAGGAGATCAAACCTTGCGAATTTTGACGCTCTTGATGGCAATTAGCGTTGTGGTTCTCATGGTTTGGATGGGGTGGGAGATGTTCCACGCAGCGCGCCCAAGTATCCAAAAGTTTGGTTTTGGTTTCATTACTGGACGTGTTTGGGATCCTGTAAAGGAACAATTTGGGGCACTTCCCTTTATATATGGGACGATAGTGACTTCGCTCATAGCATTGCTCTTGGCAGCTCCAATCGGCCTTGGTGTGGCCATTTTCCTCAATGAGATGGCCATCTCTAAGGTTCGTACAGTGGTTGGCTTTTTAGTGGAGATGTTGGCAGCTATTCCCAGTGTAGTGTACGGATTATGGGGGATATTCGTCTTAGCTCCTTGGCTGAGGGAAACTGTTCAACCAGGACTGGCCAAATGGTTAGGGTTTCTCCCTCTCTTTCAAGGCACCCCAGTAGGTTTTGGGATGTTAGCAGGAGGGCTGATTTTGGCGGTGATGATCCTTCCTACAATTGCAGCGATTTCTCGGGAGGTGATGGCTGCGGTTCCCAATATGCAAAGAGAAGCAGCCCTGGCCTTGGGGGCTACGAAGTGGGAAATGATTCGCTTGGCAGTTCTTCCCTATGCTAAATCAGGAATCATGGGTGGGATCATGCTGGGCTTAGGACGTGCGCTGGGCGAAACTATGGCAGTCACCATGGTAATCGGAAATCGCCCCGATATTCTCCCTTCCTTGTTTGCTCCCGCTTATTCGATGGCAGCGGTGATTGCCAATGAATTTACAGAGGCGACCTACGATCTTTATTTGAGTGCGCTGGTAGAGATAGGACTTATCCTATTTGGAATAACCCTGATTCTAAATGTTTTTGCTCGATTACTGATTTGGTCTGTAGCACAGGGTCCGAAGGGAGGTAATCTTGTATGAAATCCCTCCGTAAGTCTGTAAATTGGATAATGCTGAGTATCTTTATTTTTGCGACGATCATCGCTCTAATTCCGTTGTTTGGAGTTCTTGGTTATGTTGTAGAGCATGGTTTTAGAGCATTAAGCTTAGATTTCTTTCTGAACTTACCCAAGGCCATGGGTTTATCGGGGGGAGGTATGGCCAATGCCATCGTGGGAACCTTAATTATGGTTTTAATCGCCAGCCTCATTGGAATCCCCATCGGGATCCTGGCAGCAATCTATCTAACAGAGTATGATCGACATAGCTGGCTAAGTGTCGGAGTTCGCTTTGCGACGGATGTTTTAACAGGAATTCCTTCGATTATTGTCGGTATCGTGATCTATACAGCAGTCGTCTTAAAAATGGGTAATTTCTCGGCCCTAGCTGGAGGACTAGCCTTAGCGATTATTATGATCCCTCTGATCATTCGCTCGACAGAAGAAATGTTAAAACTCGTTTCTCATTCGATAAGAGAGGCGGGCTATGCATTGGGAATTTCCAAGGGAAAAACTATTTTGAGAATTATCTTGCCGACCGCAGCCAAAGGGATCATCACTGGGGCGATGCTCGCTGTGGCCCGGGTAGCTGGCGAAACAGCACCGCTCCTTTTTACAGCTTTAGGAAATCAGTATTGGGCACGTTCTCTGAATGAACCCATGGCTTCCTTACCCGTGCAAATTTTTCAGTATGCAACATCTCCTTATAAAGAGTGGCATCAACAAGCTTGGGCAGGATCACTTGTTTTGATTTCCCTGGTGATTATTCTGAATTTGAGTGCGCGTTTTGCCTTTCGATCGCGGAGCAACTAGGAGGTAGTTTCTTAATGGGTCAGAGTTTAAGTGTGCGTGATCTTGAAGCTTGGTATGGGTCCAATAAAACTCTTAAAGGCATAACTATGGAAATTGAACTAAATCATGTTACGGCCATCATCGGTCCGTCGGGGTGTGGAAAATCTACGTTTGTCCGCTGTATAAATCGTATGCATGAGACCATGCCGGGGACAAAAGTAAAGGGCGAAATTATTTTAGAAGGGGTAAGTATTTATGATCGAGATCCTGTCGCATTGCGCAAGATGGTAGGTATGGTATTTCAGAAACCCAATCCATTTCCATCGATGAGTATTTATGATAATGTTATAGCAGGTGTAAAGCTTAATGGAATGACGAATAAACAAAAGCTACAAGCTATTGCGGAAAAAAGTTTGCGTATGGCAGCTTTATGGGATGAAGTAAAAGATCGCTTGAATTACTCAGGCATGAGCTTATCAGGTGGACAACAACAACGTCTTTGTATTGCTAGGGCGCTGGCAGTGGAACCATCGGTACTACTAATGGATGAGCCTGCTTCTGCTTTAGACCCGATCGCCACGATGCATATTGAAGAATTGGTTCGGCAATTAAAAGTCAATTACACCATTCTGATTGTCACGCATAATATGCAACAGGCCGCTCGAATTGCTGATTCCACAGCGTTTTTTCTGAATGGAGAGCTTGTGGAACATGGACCAACTTCGGATATTTTTACAAATCCGCATGATAAACGGACAGAAGACTATATCTCAGGTCGTTTTGGATAAAGAAGGAGGATATTAATGCGTCAGTCACTCAATGAAGGTCAACTCGGTTTGACAAAGTTACTTAAGGATATGGGTGAAGAAGTCGGCAGGATTCTAAAAGGGTGCATGGAAACTCTATTATCCCTAGACCGCACACAAGCGAATTTTTGGATTACTGAGGATCAAAAGGTCAATGACTTTGAACGACAAGTGGATGATCTGTGTGTGCTATTAATTGCCACACAGCAACCCGTTGCCAAAGACCTGCGTAAAATCATTTCGGCTATGAAAATATCGACAGACTTGGAAAGAATGGCTGATTTAGCAATAGACATTGCAAAAATTGTACGAAGAATCGATGGACCTCTCTGTAAACCCCTGGTGGACATTCCGCAGATGGCGGAAATGGCACTTGGGATGATGCGGCAGGGTTTAGAAGCTTACGCAAGTGAGAACATGGAACTAGCCCATGAACTGGCTGAGCTAGATGACCAAGTTGATCGTCTCTACAAAAAAGTCGTACGGGATCTTTTAGTGATTATGACTGAAGCAACGGAAAACTTAGACCAGGGAATGTACCTAATCTTCGTAGGCCGTTACCTCGAACGATTTGCTGACCATGCCACGAACATCGGGGAGAATGTGATTTATATTGCGACAGCGAGTAGGCAGGATCTTAACAAATAAGGATGGTTCACTGCTGCGTGGCAGAGGTATTATTTTAGGAAAGTTATATTTTATTTTTTGACCTTGTGGAAGTGTTGGTTTATACTAAGATAGGTAAACCAATGATATGAGGTGTAACGTTGACGAAGAAAGTTGCTGTTGTTACTTTAGGTTGTCCAAAAAATCAAGTGGACAGCGAAGTAATGTTAGGATTGCTAGCCGAGAATCATATTTTAACGGATAATACTGAAGAGGCGGATATCATAGTCGTCAATACGTGTACCTTTATACAATCGGCAAAGGAAGAATCGATTGAAACGATTTTTGAAATGGCTAGTCTCAAGGATCGCGGTTCTTGTCAAGCTTTATTTGTGACAGGATGCTTAGCTCAACGATATGGGTCTGAATTGATGCTGGAAATTCCCGAATTAGATGGTGTGTTGGGAACTGGAAATATTGATGAAATCACTAAATTGGTGCAAGTGACTAAAGGGGAGCGCTTATCCCTTTTAAAACAAGGAAAACCCGATTTTCTTCATGATGAGAAAACTCCTCGTAAACGTTCTACCCCGGATTATCTAGCTTATGTTAAAGTTGCAGAAGGCTGTGATAACTATTGTACCTATTGTGTTATTCCCTCTGTGCGTGGGAATTTCCGTAGCCGTCCGGAGGAGTCCGTGATCCGAGAAGTTGAGAATATGGCATCTCAAGGGGTCAAGGAAATTATGGTGATGGCCCAGGATACGACCCGCTATGGACATGATCTTTATGGAGAACTGCGACTACCTCAGCTTATTCGCAAGCTGGCTCGGATTGAAGGGATTGAATGGATCCGCTTAATGTATTGTTATCCTGAGCGTTTTACAGATGAACTTATTGAAGTTATGCGTCAAGAACCTAAGGTCTGTAAGTATATTGATCTACCATTGCAACATACCAATAATAAGGTTCTTAAAGAAATGAATCGAAGAGGTACGATCGAGGAAGCAGAAGTACTGATTGGAAAATTGCGCACTGCAATGCCTGACATTACGCTTCGAACGACTATGATCACGGGTTTTCCGGGAGAGACAGAGCAAGAATTCCAGACGATGCTTGATTTCATACAGCGTGTTCAGTTTGACCGCCTGGGAGTGTTTTCATATTCTCAAGAGGAAAGTACTCCTGCAGGTCAAAGAGAGGATCAGGTTTTGCCAGAGATTCGTGAGCAACGCAGAGACCTGGTTATGCAGAAACAACAATCAATTTCTGGGCAGCGGCAACAACGTTGGGTTGATAGGATTGTAACTGTGCTACTTGAGCAAAAACTACCGGACGGACGATGGATGGGCCGAACCGAAGGGGATGCTCCTGAAATCGATGGCCAAGTCTATATCACGGGGGTTCAGGCGTCGATTCATGTGGGGGACATGATCAAAGTTCGCATCCTTGAGGCGGATAGCTACGATTTAATGGGAGTGGTTGTCTCGTGAATTTAGCCAATCGTTTAACTCTAGCACGAATTGTTTTGATACCCGTGTTTATGACCGTGTTACTTCTTAAAGTACCAAAAGGGTATACACTGTTCCCCCATCAAGAGATAGTCGCTGCTGTGATCTTTATTTTAGCTGCAGCGACGGATGGTTTGGATGGTTATATTGCTCGAAAGCGTAACCAGGTTACAAACTTGGGTAAATTCATGGATCCATTGGCGGATAAGCTGCTAGTATCTGCGGCACTCATCTCCTTAGTTCAACTCGGGCAGGTGAATGCTTGGATTGCTTGGACTATCCTGGCGAGAGAGTTTGCTGTGACGGGACTTCGGATGGTCGCTTCAGTGGATAGGGTAGTGATTAGTGCCAGCAAACTTGGCAAAATTAAAACCATTACTCAGGTAGTGGCGATTTCCGCACTTTTATTACAAGACTGGCCTCTTTCGCTGATCGGGATTCACATTGGCCAACCTCTTTTATACATAGCCTTGTTTTTCACGGTAATATCCGGACTTGATTATTTTAGGAAATCCCGAAAATTATTACGTAAATAAGTGATTCACAATAACGTTCAAGTTGAGAGACAAATACGCAGACAACGGGGACAGTTCTTCTGATTTAAGATAGAAGAACTGTCCCCGTTGTCTCTCGAAGCGTTTTGGGAGTGCGTGAGTTAAAAGGACCGTCGCCTCACATGTTTTTAAGATAGAAGAACTGGCTCTGTTGTCTGTCCATGGTCAATGTTGGAGTCGATGAAGTATAAATACCTTGTTTTTCCAGATGTGGATACAAGTTATTGCTTCAGAATGATATACTACGTGCTATAATGTTGATATATTGTGTGATGTAGCATTAAGTATGACATAATGGAGGAAGAAGAGATGACGAGACAGCGGATACTGCTGATTAGCCTTGTAGGGTTCCTGATATTTGGTTTGCTCCTTGGAGGCAAACTTATCTATCAAAAGAAGTGGGTTGATGTTTTGATCTTGAATCAAAGTCAGCAAATTCCAGGCGTCATTTCCGCTAAAGTGGTGACTAATCGTGGCGAGAAAGAGATGGTTGTGGTTACTGATCAATTGGTGAACCTTCGTCAGACAAGTCAAACTCTAGTGAAATTAGCTGAAGATGTTCCAATTCGATTTAAAGATCATAAGAATGAAACTCTCGAAAAACTATATGGACAAATTCAGTTTGCCATACAAGAAGGTATAGCGCGTGGAAATTTCACGGAAATGGCCCAAAATGTAAGGATACAGGCGGAACAAGCAGGCGTACAGCTTGAATTAGAGATGGATAATGATGCCATATACGTACTCATGAATCAGGGAGATGCTCAACTTATTGAAGTAATCGAACGAGATGGGCAAGAGAAATTTCTGCCAACAGAAAAAGAGTAAGATATTACCGATGAAGGGGAGAGAACATGAAACTTGATATTATAATAGGTTTTGTAGTGGGGGTTTTCGCCTTTTTAATGGTTTTGGGATATAATGTCTTCCCGATTGGATTGCTGCTTGTAGCAGCGTATCTGGTTTGGACCTTAGTCCTTTCACGTCAAATCCTAAAAAACGGGAATGGTGTATCTATAGCCACTACTGCGATTGATTTTGAGGATATCGGGGGACAGAGTGTTGCCAAGAAAGAATTGCAAGAGGCGTTAGACTTTTTACTTCACTCTGACCGGATGAAAGCCTTAGGGATCCGCCCGCTCAAGGG
>NZ_JUEE01000261.1:0-64068 GCF_000802135.1 Desulfosporosinus sp. BICA1-9 | reverse complement strand
CATCTGGTGATCATGCCGGAGGGGTTCCACCCGTTCCCATATCGAACACGGAAGTTAAGACCTCCAGGGCCGATGATACTTGGGGCATAGCCCCTGGGAAAGTAGGTCATCGCCAGGTAAACAAGCGAAAGGACTATCTCTGACGAGGTAGTCCTTTCTGTGTTAATGATACTGAAAAGATTATGGATATATGGGTCATGGGGTTCCACCCGTTCGGATCCACATTGCTGGAGTTTGCGTCACGAGTCGCAATGTGGCGAAAGGCTCGTCCGCCTTTCGTCACACTGCAGGAGTCTGCGTTCTAAGTCGCAGTGTGGCGAAAGGCTCCCCTTCGCCACGAAGTATTCCTTTGAGGTGGGTGGCTCGGCGATACTCTCCACAGGAGACTATCGTGCCTTTCGTTCCAAGGGCAATGATACTTGAGGCATAGGCCTTGAGAAAGTAGTGCATCTAGGAAATAGTAAGAGACTATCTCTAACTTTAGAGGCAGTCTCTTACTGTTCTTGAACAGAGGGTTTTCGAGCATCAAGCTTTAAGCAAAACAACGCGCCTGTTCCCCGGTTTCCCCATATAAAAGCTTTTCAATAAGATGATTCCTCAAAAAAATGGAAATCTTTTCGAATAGATTGGATTGATTAAAAATAAGAAGGAGAGTCTGTCCCGGCGTATGCATGTCTATGCCTATCGTCAAAGCTCGTAACTCCTCTGTAGTTGTGGATATGGCCGCCACCGGGTAGGAAGATGGCAGGTCCGGTTACACCTCCAAAGTAATGGACATGACCATCTTCTAGGGTGGTGTACCCACGGTAGTAATGGACGTGGGTATTTCCTTTTAAAACTCCGAGACTGGTTACACCAAATACTCTATGGGTGTGACCGTTATCAAAAGTAGTGGGAATGCTATAGTTATGAACGTGAAATATCTCTGCAGCCTGATACAACAAAATCACCTCTCTTCTCAAAAATCTATAATACCATTATATGGATATAGACGAGCAGAGGAGATTAAATATGTTTGCTCTTGCTAGAACATAAGAGTTTGTCATTTTTTGTGGTAGTTTCCGCGTTGGTTACAGGTGCATTCGATGTGATACAATATAGACTAAGGGACAAGATATAATATAGATTCTTGGTCCGGCCATCAGACAATTGTGGTATAATGTGGTATAGAATCAGCTTAAAAGGAGAGATGAATAATGGTCTCTAAGTTGAGTGAGGATGTTGCGAATAAAATTGTTAATTTTATTCATGATCAATGTGGATATTCTGTGATAGTTTGTGATGAAACGGGGATAATCATTGCTGATTCAGCCAAAACTAGGATAGGTGTGCAACATAAAGGGAGTCGGAAAATATTAACAAACAACATTGACTTTACTGTAGTCACAATTCAAGAAGCAGAAGCTTCTGAGGGAAAGCTTAAAGAGGGTTATAATGAGGCAATCAAGGTAGATGGAGTTAAAATCGGTACCTTTGGAATTGCCGGACCATTGGATATAGTTACGCCTGTTGCTAAAATTGCAACTGGGATGGTTGTGATGTTGTTAAGGGATGAGGAACTGAAAGTTATCATTCGTAATCAAGTGCAGGTTCTAACCACAGCGATCGAACAAGCCGCGAGTGCAGTCCAACAAACTGCTGCTTCTGCCCAAGAAGTTGCGGCGATAAGCCATGTCATTGCTGAAGAAGCGGAACAAGGTAAAAATCAGCTACATTCTACCTCAAGTATTTTAGAACTTATTAGGAAAGTGGCCAAGCAAACTAATCTATTAGGCTTGAATGCAGCTATTGAGGCTGCACGGGCTGGCGAACAAGGTCGAGGTTTTTCGGTAGTTGCTGGAGAAGTGCGGAAATTGGCAGAAGAAAGTAATCGTTCTGCTAGTGAAATCAGTGGAATATTACTTGAATTTCAATTAATAATCCAAAAAATCACCGAAAGCTCTTTGCGTAACCGTGAAATTACACAAGAACAGGCACGGGCCAATCAGGAAATTGCTAAATTAATTGATGGAGTCCAACTAGTAAGTAGTGAGTTGAAAACATTAGCTACTAGTTTATGAAAAAGGGTTGAATCAGAGAATAGGAGGATGTTTTTGTGAATGTAATGTTAGCTTATGGAAAAAGTGGACTAAGTGTGAACGTTCCTGAGGATACGAGGATTGTAGAACCCACCTTTTTGGAGTTGCCTGAGGACGATCATGAACTTGTCCTAAATGCTCTGCGCAATCCTATCGGGACTAAACCCCTCCGCGAAATGGTTAAGTCTAAGGATAAGGTCGTCATTGTAATCAGTGATATTACTCGGCCAACCCCTAACCATAAGTTAATACCTTGGATATTAGAGGAGCTACCTCATGTTCCGCTTGAGAATGTTACGATTATTAATGGTCTTGGGACGCACCGTGACCAAACAAGACCAGAGTTCGTGGAAATGTTAGGAGAGACAATTGTTGATTCGGTACGAATTATCAATCACCATTGTCACGAAAAATCTGAATTGACACATCTAGGAACAAGTAGCTACGGTTGTGAGGTATACCTTAACAAAGAATACGTTGAGGCTGACTTTAGAATTGTGACAGGGTTCATCGAACCTCATTTTTTTGCAGGCTTTTCGGGAGGGCCCAAGGGAATTATGCCTGGCATAGCGGGCATTGAAACTATTTTGACGTTCCATAATGCTCGAATGATAGGGGACCCGATGGCTACATGGGGTATCTTAGACAAAAATCCTCTTCAACAAATGACAAGGGAAGTCAATAATTTTTGTAAGCCGGATTTTCTTCTCAATGTCGCTTTGAACGGTAAGAAGGAGATTACGAATGTTTTTGCCGGAGAACTGACTGCGGCCCATGCTGTTGGGTGTACATATGTCAAAGAGCATGCCATGATTAAATGTGAGGAACGCTATGATGTGGTCATTACAACAAACGCAGGTTACCCTCTTGACCAGAATCTATATCAAGCAGTGAAGGGCATGGATGCTGCCCGTATGATCGTCAAACAAGGTGGTACAATCATTTGCGCAGCTGAATGTAGTGAAGGTATGCCCGAACACGGTAACTTCGTTAAAATATTGCAGATGCGAGAATCTCCAAAGGAACTCTTAGAAATGATTAATGTCCCTTCATTTCAAATGTTCGATCAGTGGGAAGCACAAAGACTTGCCATGATTCAGGAGTGGGCAGATGTATATGTATATTCGTTACTACCCGAGGAATCAATCAAAACTGCCATGCTTAAGCAGACAAAAGATATTGAACAAACTTTGCAGGAACTGATGGACAAGTATGGCAAGAAAATGAGTATTGCAGTATTGCCACTTGGTCCCTTGACTATTCCGTACGTAGAGGAATAGACGGCTTTATATATATCCGATCCCCATACCTTAAAGCCACATTACTGATGAGTGAAATGTATTCTTTTTTTCAGAGTAGAAAGATAAAGGAAAGGGACGATGTTTCATGATCGATCGCCCTTTCCTTTTTGTTCAAGAACCATAATACTAGCTTACCAGGTTTTTGTGATCACTCCTCAACTAATTCAGCGGTATCTTCGTTAATCCATAATATCTGCACCTTGTTCTGCCATTTCCTTTTCAGCATAGGTAATCATCTTTTTAACCATGTTTCCACCGATTTGACCAACTTCGCGGGTAGTCATATTGGCATATCCTTTTTCTTGAATATCATCGTCTAAATCTAATTCTTCAGCGACTTCCCATTTAAGTTGATCCAACTGTCTTTCGGATTCAGGAACCTCAGGTTTATTACGACTCATTTTACCGTCCTCCTTTATTTCAGTTGCCTTCGAAACTCATTTATTATCCTCTCCATCATAGACAACCCTATACCATTTTATCAAAGTCAAATACTCTTCTGTTATGATAAGATTTAGTTCTTCAGCCAATCGTGAGACGTCTACTTCTACAAGTATGCAGGTACCCGAGAGCAAGAATTCAGCCTATTAGGGTTTCGCTATACTGATAATTCGGAATTATTACAGCGACTGTAAAGGATATCCAAACCTCCCGTCGAATAATGTTGATAAGATGAAGAAGATACAATACTATACAAGGAGTGATAATCTTTGCATGAAATGTCTTTGATGGGAGGGGTATTTGAGGTTATTGAACAGACCATATCCCAGCATGATATAAAGCGTGTGTTGCAAGTTAAGCTTAAGGTCGGAGAGTTGACCAATGCAGAACCTGAAGCCTTGAATATGGCCTTTGAGGCGTATAGCAAGGGTACACTATGTGAAGGAGCAGAGTTGATAGTAGAACGCGTCTCGGTGCGGGGGCGTTGTCAAACATGCCATGAAGAATTCGCGGTAGCAACTATGTTGTTTCTCTGTCCTAAATGTCAAAATTCTGGTATAGATGTGATACAGGGTGAGGAACTATTACTTGAAAGTCTGGAGGTTGAATAAATGGAATCAAACCGTCGTGAAATCGAGGTCATGGCTAACATACTTAGTTCAAATGATAGGCAAGCCGATCTGAATCGCGCTCATTTCAGAAAAAGTAATTGTTTAGCTATTAACGTGATCGGCTCACCTGGAGCAGGGAAAACGACCCTCTTAGAAAAGACGTTACCGCTGTTAATGCTGAACATGCAGGTGGGAGTTATTGAGGGGGATATCTTTACCAGTAAAGACGCAGATCGCATTGCTGCTTACAAGGTTCCGGTAATTCAGATTAATACTGGCGGAGGATGCCATCTAGACAGTAAAATGGTCAACAAAGTACTACCAGAATTTGAGGGGAAGGGAATAGACCTTTTAATTATCGAAAACGTTGGAAACCTCGTTTGTCCAGCGGATTTTGATTTAGGAGAGGCGTTTAAAGTTATTGTTTTGAGTATTGTAGAGGGGGATGATAAGCCCGCAAAATATCCTGTGATCTTCCGCAATGCTAAAGTCGTTGTACTTAATAAGATGGATCTTGAGGCGCTGACAGACGTAAATATGGATAATATGAGACAGGATATCCTGGCAATTAATCCGGACATCAGAATTTTTGAGGTTTCTTGCCGAAACGGAAACGGGCTTGAAGAATGGACAAGTTGGCTAAAACAAGAGGTAGGTAATTATCAGAATAATTAAATGAAAATTACTTCAGGTTTGTTCTACTCCCATGAATGGCAAGGTGTCGTGATAGCAAGGCACGTGATGCCAAGCAGCGACCATTTAAGAAAGAAAAAAACACACTACTTAAGTACGTCTACATAAGCAGTGTGTTTTTTATATCGGCTTTAATCCAGCGTTGAAGTGAATTTCCCTTCGCTTTGAATGGAATCGACTTCTTTGAGAACAAACTCTACTAGACGAGGAAAGAGCGCTTCGATTTCAGGACTGATATCCAATCCCCATTCTAAACTCTTAGGTTGAACACCGAAAATTAGGGTTTGTGGAGCCTGGCCTAATACCTTAGCCATAGCAAGGACCTCTATTATGCCTATTTGATGAAATGAAACTTCGTATTGTTCAGGGATGATTTGAAGATCTCCTGGCTGAAAGCGGAACAATGCCCCAGGTTCAGCTTTTGCATTAAAGGCATCGACGATAATCAGAAAGTCGATATCTTGTATCAAATGGACGAGTTCAAGCCCAGCCGTACCCCCTTCAAGTAGTTCTACATTGTCGGGAAGTGTAGTTTTAGCTAGTTCGTCCAAAAAGCGAACTCCTAAACCTTCGTCAGATAAGAGGATGTTTCCTACTCCCATCACCATAATTTTTGGTGACTGCATGTTTATACGCTCTTCTCCTTTCTAATCTTGCCAAAGAACATGAATAAGAATTGTTCATAGGCTGCGGTAAAGACTAGATAAACATGAATGGCGATCACTGCGATAAATAACCACATTAAGAGGTAATGGAAGCCGCGTACAGCAGCTATACCTCCAAAATAACCGGCTGCGCCAGCCAATTGTTCCCCCTTGTAGAGTATGATTCCTGTTACAGCTTGAAGCACAGCCATAATAGGTAAGGCAATATAGGCCATTTTTTGAAGAGGATTGTATTTTCCTGTTTTTGGATGCTTGCCCATAAATAAATAATACTTTATTTGTGGCCAAGTTGTTTTGACATCCTGTGAGTTAAAAAAGAAGGATTTATAGTCTTTATGCTTTCCAAAAAAGGAGAAATAGAACCGTACTATACCATTAATGATTAAAAGGTACATGAAAATGAAATGTAAATTTCTGATTAGATTCATAGGCATTCCAGGATAAGGGGAATGAATGAACCAACCTGTAATGATTAAAATCAAAAAGTTAATCAAATTGATCCAGTGGCTAACGCGCTGAAACAATGGGTGGTCTAAGTCTAATTGGCTAGACATGTCCTTCCCTCCTTTATTACCAGCCGATCTGGAATTTTTGGATGTTGTTAGTTACTGGATTAATAAGGTGAATTGCACAGGCTAGGCATGGATCGTAGGAACGGACTACCCGTACAATATTTACTGGATTTTCTTGGTCGGGAACGGGCACTCCGATTAAGGCTTGTTCCAGCGGACCACGGACATTCTTGTCATCTCTTGGAGAGAAATTCCATGTGGTTGGAACGACCATTTGATAGTTCTCAATTTTGTGATCGGCAACTTTGACAAAGTGGCCAAGGGCACCTCTTGGAGCTTCAACCATACCAGCACCTTGCCCAGTAGCCGGAGCTTCCCAATGTGCAGTATCATGGATACGAAATTCCTTAGATCCCATTTCTTTCTCTAAAGCATCTAACCAAGAGAACATTTCCTTGGCGAGCAGGAGGGTTTCATAGGCTCGGGCAGCATGACGTGCCACAGCACCCGGCTTGATATTATACTTGCCAATGATGTCCATAAGCCCTTTAGGTTGCATAACAAGCATGCGAGCGAGAGGTCCAACTTCCATCGGTTTATCAGCATAGCGTGGAGCTTTAACAAAGGTGTAGGCACCCTTCTTATCCAGATCGGGTACAGTATCCTCAGTGTATGGGGTTTTGCCATTAGCGCTGGCTTTATACCAAGAATATTGAACATCCTCCGTGATTTTCTTCTCATCGACCGGTAAGATATTGCTTAAATTGCCATCCATGATGACACCAGCTTTAAGGAATAAATCTTTACCAGCATTGTCACGAGCAAATGCACCAAACGAAAGATAGTGAGGACTTCCTCCACCGACACCTGCTTGGGCTAAGGGTAAAAGTGGACCAGTACCGAACGTTAACACATCTTGCAAATAAACTTTTTCAATAAAATCGAGCTGCTCAAAGAGCATCGACCGGAATTGCTCAACTGTTTGAATGTTAGGAAGCATTGTTACGCCACCAACGACAATCGAAGATTGGTGGGGCTGTTTCCCTGCAAAAAGTGCGGACATTTTCTTGGCCTTCGCTTGCATCTCCAGGGCTTGAAGGTAGTGGGCGACAGCCATCGTTACTAATTCCGGATCGTTAACACTGAAGGCATCCGGTTTGTAGCGAGGGGTCAATGGAGCGGTATCTCCAGCCGTAACGAGCTTTACGACTTTATCTTTAACAGCTAGAAGTCCTGGATCTTTACCTTGATATTGCGCGACAGCCATGACATCTAGGTAATCAAGGGCACTGAGATGATAAAAATGCAGTGGATGGTCATGTAGCCACATGGCACCAAGGATTAGGTTGCGGATAATCCGACCACCAGCTGGAACATTTGCCCCAAAGGCTTTGTCTAGGGCTAAAGAGGACGCCCAACCATGGGAACCAGCACAAACTCCACATACCCGTTCTGTAACATACGTAGCATCCCGAGGATCACGACCGCGGAGCATAGGTTCAATCCCCCGATACATGGTCCCAATGACATGTGCATCAGTAACTTTACCATTCTCGACTTCTACTTCAATCCTTAAGTGTCCTTCAATGCGTGTTAAAGGATCGATAACAACTTTCGCCATCTCTACATGTCCTCCTTATGATCCTTTTTGCTCAGTCTTCCGCTGGCTGCTGTAGCAACTAAGTGGACCCCTAGACCTACTGCCGCAGCCCCTCCGATAACGGTCCCTACGGTATCTGCATTAACCTGACCGATACCTGGAAGCTTAAACATTTCTTGTTTGGAATATAATGGGCTAAATCCATTATAAAAGTCCTTCTCTGAACATCCGGAACAGGGAGATCCAGCATTAATACAGAAGTTGGCGTTGTCATTCCACCATACTTGCGCACAGTCGGTGTAAGTCTTCGGTCCTTTGCACCCCTTTAATATAAGGCAATACTCTTTTTGGATAGGATCGTTCCAATCCGTTAGGTAGTTACCATTTTCAAAGTGACCGCGACGTGGACAATTATCATGTAACAAATTACCATAGAACACTTTAGGGCGTTTTTGCGCATCAAGCTCTGGAACCTGCTGATAAGTTAAGTAATAAAGGATTGTGCCAATTAAGGTTGTGGGTTTGACGGGGCAACAGGGAAGATTTATAAGTGGTGTGTTAATCCCAGCAGTTTTAAGGATTTCTCCTACCCCGACGGCACCAGTGGCACAAGCCCCAGGAATTCCACCCCCCTCGGAAGCGCAACTTCCAATGGCGATGATCGCCTGAGCTTTTTTGGCAGCTTCAATAAGGGTTGTTCGGAATGGTTTTCCTCCAACCATACAGTAACGGTCTTCTTTGGCTGGACAAGAACCTTCTACGACGAGAACAAACTTTTCTTTAAGGGCTTCTTGGTAGGCTTCTTCTGATGTTTGTCCGGATCCGGCCATAATCGTTTCATGATAGCGAATGGAAATCATATCTAGAATAAGTTCGGCAGGTGAAGGGTTTAAAGTGGCAATGGCTGATTCTGTGCACCCGGTACAATCCATACCTTCCAGCCAGATAACAGGTGGCTTTTTGAGTGCTTGTTCTACGGCATTGGCCGCTTGAGGGACAATAAGCTCGGGTAGGCCGAGTGCTGCTGTTGTTGCTGCAATTAATTTCATAAAATCACGACGAGAAACCCCTTTGGCTTTGAGTAAATCGAAATTACCCATACTTTGCAGAACACCTCCTAAATTTGTGTTGTCTCATTGTTTGGGGATGGCAAGTATTAATACCAAAGAGTATTAACGCTTAATTATTTCTAGCCTATTTATAAAGGGTTTAGTAAATATGGATAAAAGGATTAAAGAAAACAATGGTTACTAATTAAATAAATGGCGATAAGATGGAGAGACAAATAACGATTAAAAAAGATATGTTCACGCTTACATAGGAGAAATTGCATTTCCACCTCCATTATAAATACTTTAATAGATTTTTGAATATTTTGAAGTTTTCTTAATGAACTTAATACTTGCAAATTGCGTGCCACCATAATAAGACTCTATTATGGCCGTTTTGTCCAATATTTAGACAATTCAGTATTATTGAGCCTTCGCTATTTCTCGATTAACGCCCTTTTTAAGCTTGTCCTATACTTCAGTGTCTATATTTTGTACATGTGCAAGATATAGACACTGAAAGAGTATGGGTTTTAATCTAAAAACCCATACTCTTTCAGTTTCAGGTAGAAAGTTGCCCTAGGTATCCCTAGAGAGTTGGCCGCGGCCGCGCGGTTATTACCCGTATTGAGCAAGGCTTGGGTTATCATTTTCCTTTCCAGATCCTGCACAGCTGTTTTAAGCGGTTGAATCTCCGAAGCTTGGTAATTCTCAATATAACCGCCTAAAAACTGCGGTAAATGATACACTTTGATCACATTATCTTCAACTGAATAAAGTAGTCGTTCAATTATATTTTCTAGTTCACGGACATTTCCCGGCCAATGATATTGCATTAGGCAATCTAAGGCCTCTTCCGAGAAAATCTTAGGGGATATTTTTTTAGTTTGAGTAATTTTGTGCAAAAAATTGATAGCTAGTGGTGCAATATCCTCCTTGCGTTCCCTTAGTGAGTCAATATAAATATTAATGACATTTAAGCGATAATACAGGTCGGCTCGAAACTTTCCCTCTTTAACAAGCTGCTGGAGATCTCGGTTAGTAGCAGCCATAACTCGGGCCTCTAATTTTATTGTTCGAGTACCTCCCACTCGCTCAAACTCTCTCTCTTGCAGAACTCGCAAAAGTTTAGCCTGAAGAGTCAAAGGCATATCTCCCGCTTCATCCAAAAGAATGGTACCACCTTCAGCTATTTCGAACTTACCACGTTTGCCACCTTTTTTAGCCCCTGTAAAAGCTCCTTCCTCATACCCAAATAGTTCTGATTCCAGAAGGTTTTCCGGCAGAGCTGTACAGTTTATTCCGATAAAAGGATTATCCCGCCGTTTACTAAGAAAATGGGTAAAATGGGCAAAAACCTCCTTGCCTACGCCACTTTCGCCTAGAATTAAAATGTTGGCATCATTGCGGCTTGCTTGGACTGCCAAACGTCGTAATTCCGCAGTATTTTGGCTCTCTCCGATCAGAAATTGCTCATTCTCTTTATAGACCTTTTTGAAATTTAAGCGCTCTTTATAGATTTCAAATTCACCGCGGGATTGCTCCAACAAATGGGGTAAACACATATCTATTTCCGCTAGGCCTTGGTATACTGCTACCGCCTTTTCCTGGCAGGTATTATAGCCACAAGAGCCACAGTTAAGTTCATCTTCAGGTGTAAATTTATTGGTAAAGCGTAGAATCTCTTTTATGTTAGTCGAAGTAGGTTCAGGCAAAGGATTGTACCTGTTTGTAAAACGGCGATGCAAGCTAAAAGGAGGATATGCCCCCAAACTGTCTTTGTCCTTGCTTTTGGCATATCTTAAAATACTATGCTTCCGGCTGAATAAGTCCAGAGGACTGTCCATTTCTGGTCCATCGATACATCCTTTGCACAAAAGTATATCGACAAATCGGAATTTTACCTTTCCACTATTAAGGTTTTGTAAAAATTGTAGAGAATCCTCTTTCCCGTCTACCACGGCTATTTCTTCTTCTCGATATAGAATCCCCTTAGGATCCAGGTTGCGGGCTAGACCACCACTAATCGGAAAAAGTGGAGGCAGAGAACTGACGCCCTCTGGCGCTTTATAGGTCCGATCTTTGTTTTCATGGAATCCCCGGGAATCAAACATTTCTTTTAGCTCTTTAAAGGTGAGTACTGCATCGAGAAAACCAGTACCAAAATCAATCATTTCCTGTTTTTTGGCAATACAGGGACCAATAAAAACTACTTTAGACTGGGGATACTTCCAGGATGCATATTTAGCTGCCGCTAAAACAGCCGAATCAACTGGTGCCAGATAAGGCAAGAGGGATGGGAATTGCCGTTCGATCATTCCAACAATAGCAGGACAAAATGAACTAATGGCCATTTCAGGATTCGTAGCCAAAAATTCCTGATAAGCGGGTACCGCTAATTCAATACCGAGAGTAACTTCTAATACATCTGTAAAACCTAACTCATTAAGTGATTCAAAAAACTCTTTAGGTTCCAAATAGTGAAAGCTAGCCGGGAAAGAAGGTGCCAGTAAAGCCACAACCTTTTCGCGACCCAAGAATTTTTCTGTCTCATCGACATAACTGACAATTTGCTTAGCATTTTGGGGACATACCCTAACGCAATTGCCACAACTGATACATCGTTCTTCTACGACTCGTGATTGACCCAATTCTACCTTGATAGCCTTTACTGGACAATTTCGCACACAGGAATAGCAGGCTTTGCATTTATCATCTATAGTACTAACGATTGACATGATAATACCCTCCTAAGGGGTCTTTATCTAGTGAACTCGTTCAGCTAAAGTTGAACATCGAGTCACTCCTCCTTGGAGAAGAGGGAGTCTCACGAGATAAATGTCTAATAATTGTACACTTTTCCTTAGTTTATAGGGAATATTCTAACTTTGTCAAGGTCCAAAATATTCTGATATTATTTGACGAAAATTATGTAGTATTATTCCCTTGAAGGAAATACAGTGAGGCGTGTACAATAGAGAGGATTATAGGGAAACGTAATACAAGGAAAAGTATTGAAAGCTGGTCGTTAAGATATGACTTTACAGGCAAAGGCTATTTACATCAATGGAATTGTACAAGGGGTAGGGTTTCGGCCGTTTGTTTTTAAACTCGCCCAAGAAATGAGTATCAAAGGGTGGGTGAATAACTCAAGCCGCGGTGTTACTATCCATGCCGAAGGGGATAATCTCGAATTATTTTATTATCGTCTGCTTAAGGAAGCCCCTCCTTTGGCGCAAATTGTAAGTGTACGAACCCTTGAGATAGAGCTTAATAAGTATAGAATGTTTGAAATTGTTGAAAGTCAAGCAGAAGAAAAGGCGGATGTCTTAATTTCGCCTGACGTTGCAACCTGCGGAGATTGTTTACAAGATATGGCGGACCCGATGAACATACGTTACCAATTTCCTTTTACGAATTGCACCAATTGTGGTCCGCGCTATACAATTATCCGTGATGTTCCGTATGATCGAGCACAAACGACTATGTCTGATTTCCCAATGTGTCAAGCTTGTGCCGTCGAATATCAAAATCCTTGGGATCGGCGTTTTCATGCTCAACCCGTGGCCTGTGAAAATTGTGGACCCAAGGTTCAACTCTGTGATGCTCTTGGTCT
Organism: Desulfosporosinus sp. BICA1-9; assembly: GCF_000802135.1. Taxonomy (NCBI): domain Bacteria; kingdom Bacillati; phylum Bacillota; class Clostridia; order Eubacteriales; family Desulfitobacteriaceae; genus Desulfosporosinus; species Desulfosporosinus sp. BICA1-9. The sequence continues at coordinate 51,502 of NZ_JUEE01000261.1, read as the reverse complement.
CCTGCTCCCAGGTCTAGGGATAGATCAGCTTGCTCAAGGTGGGATTCTTGCCGTAAAAGGGCTAGGGGGTTTTCATCTCGTTTGTGATGCGCGCAATGCGCAAGCTGTACGCCGCTTGCGCGAACGAAAAGAGCGGGGGGCCAAGCCTTTCGCTTTAATGGCACGGTCAGTAGAAAAAGCTCGCGATGAGGTGGTCATTGGCTCTAAGGAAGAGAGGTTGTTACGAAGTCCTGCTGCCCCTATTGTTATTTTGGAAAGGCAGTTTAAGCTTGCAAATTCTTTACCGGAGGATATCGCGCCAGGTATCCACTCCCTAGGAATTATGCTTCCTTATACACCGTTACACCAGCTTTTATTTACAGGACCGTATGATTTTTTAGTCATGACGAGTGCTAATCTCAGTGGTCGTCCACTTATTTACAAGAATGATGAAGCTTTAGAAGAACTAAAGGGAATTGCCGACTTTTTCCTGTTCCATGACCGAGATATTTATCACCCCTGTGACGACTCTGTTGTTCAAGTTATTGGGGACGAGACGGTTTTTTTTCGGCGAGCTCGAGGCTATGTTCCGTTGCCGATTCTAATGTCGTCGACTCAGATCACTACCCCACTTCTCGGTGTAGGGGGAGAACTAAAAAATACATTTTGCCTCGCCTCTGGGCAGAGGGCTTTTGTAAGTCAATACCTTGGAGATATGGAAGGGTATGAAAATCTCCAGCGCTTTCACCAGGAACTAGCCTCCTTTCAACGTGTCGTCAATATTAAGCCGAGTGGGATTGCCTATGATAAACATCCAAACTACCAACTGACGAGATTTGCCCTGGAACAGACTTGGCCTAAACATGCAGTACAACATCATCATGCCCATTTAGTTAGTGTGTTGGGGGAATGGGACAGAACCGAACCGACACTGGGGGTTATCTGTGATGGAACTGGTTTCGGAGAGGATCAATGTATCTGGGGATTTGAATTTCTGTATGGCAACGCCTCTGGTTATGAACGTAAGGCACATCTTGAGTACTTGGGGCTTCCCGGGGGAGATGCGGGTGCCAAACAGCCTTTGCGAATTGCTTATGCTTATCTCAAAACTCTTTTTTCGAGTGAAGCGTGGGAAGAGACTGAGCCCCTTTGGTCAACTCTTTCCGGCCTTGAACGTCAGATCTTAGATCGTCAACTGGAAACTGGTGTTCAAATCTTCCAAACCTCGAGTGCAGGTAGGCTCTTTGACGCGGTGAGCGCCTTACTGGGTGTGTGTACAAAGGTAACCTATGAAGGACAAGCCGCAATCGAACTAGAAAGCGTTGGGACAAGATTCTTGCAGCAACAGCGACCTGAAGACGTAGAACGTAAGCTGAAAAACCCAGAATCACTCTATTCTTATGAAGTAAGAGAGGAGAACGGGGTGCTTATCCTTGGGGTCAGACCACTCTTCCGAGAACTAGTTAGAGACGTTCGCCAGGGCGTGAGTCGAGGAGAAATAGCCTATCGTTTTCATCAAACTATGGCTCAGGCTATTGTAGATCTAGCACTGCAATTAGGGGTTAGTGATGGTCCTTTGGTTTTGTGTGGAGGGGTATTTCAGAATAAACTTTTGAGTGAAGCAGTCCTTCGGAACTGTCAAACCCAAGGAATTAAAGTCTTGCGTTCTCGAAGCCTCCCTCCAGGGGATGGAGGCCTAGCCTTCGGACAAGTATTAATTGCGAATGAGGTGTTATAAATGTGTTTAGCCATTCCTGCTAAGATTGTTACCATCGAAAGATCAATGGCCAAAGTGGATATGATGGGCAATGAACGTCTAGTGAGTATCGATTTGGTCCCAGAGGTTAAACTTGGCGAATACGTTTTAGTTCATGCTGGATTTGCCATTGGAATTATTGATGATGAGAGCGCCAAAGAAACGGAAAAACTATTATTGGAGGTAGCTGAAGCCTATGCAGAAGGAGAGTAAGGAGCTTTTAGCAAAAGCAGGTGACTATTTGTCAGAAATCCAGGCCTTAGCCCAGAGTCCATTGACCATCATGGAAGTCTGCGGAACCCATACAGTGGCCATCGCCAAAAATGCCCTTCGTGAGTTATTGCCAGAGACAGTTCGCTTAATTTCCGGACCAGGTTGTCCGGTTTGTGTAACAGATAGCAGTGATATTGACCGTTATCTTTATTTAGCTGCCCAACCTAAGGTTATTACCGCAACCTTTGGGGATATGATTCGAGTACCCGGGACAGATAAGAATTTGCAGATTTTAAGAGCAGAAGGGGCAGACGTTCGAATTGTTTATTCGACCCAGGATGCTTTAGAGTTAGCTCGTAAAAATCCAGACAAAGAAGTTGCTTTTCTGGGGATTGGGTTTGAAACGACGACCCCAACAGTAGCCTTAAGTCTAGAAACAGCCAAACAAGAAGGAATCAAGAATTATAGTGTCTTATCCATGCACAAAGTCGTTCCCCCAGTCTTAAAATTGTTAGCAGAAGACAAGGAACTGGTTGTCGATGCCTTTTTGGACCCTGGACATGTGTGTTCTATTATCGGAATTAAACCGATCGAATTTATGGCCAAAGACTATGCTTTGCCAGGCGTGGTGACCGGGTTTGGTGCCCTAGATATTTTGGAAGCCATCGTAATGCTCCTTCGTCAACGAGCCGAGGGGCGCTCGGAGATTGAAATTCAATATAAACGTGTTGCCAAAGCAGAGGGAAATCCACATGCTCAAAGGGTTGTTGAACGGGTCTTTGAACCGGTAGATGCGTCCTGGCGAGGGATAGGAATGATCCCTCTAAGTGGCTTGGGTATACGAGAAGATTATTGGGCTTGGGATGCAGCGCGAAAATTTGCCCTACCGGTTTTTCATTCGCCGGAAACTCCGGGTTGCCGGTGTGGAGATGTCTTGAAAGGACTGCTTTATCCGACTCAATGTCCCTTGTTTGGCAAACACTGTACACCGCTCAAGCCTGTGGGACCTTGTATGGTGTCTAATGAAGGGTCTTGTGCCGCTTATCACAGATACTCACAGAGGAGTGTGGATTAATGGAACGCATTATGATGGCCCATGGAAGCGGTGGGCGGCTGAGTCATGAACTAATTAAAACCCTTTTCCAGAAACACTTGGGAAATCCATTTCTAGATCAAATGAATGATGCTTCCTTGTTGCCTGGGCAAGCGCAGATTGCCGTAACCACAGACTCTTTCGTGGTTTCTCCGTTATTTTTTCGGGGAGGGAATATTGGTAAGCTAGCAGTATGTGGTACGGTCAACGATCTGGCTGTGAGCGGAGCGATCCCTAAGTTTTTAACACTGGCGCTTATTCTAGAAGAGGGCTTACCCCTGGATGAGTTGGAACGGATTATTGAGAGTGTTGCTGTGACAGCTGCGGAAGCAGGCGTCGCGATTGTCTGTGGGGATACGAAAGTCGTGGAACGCGGCAGTGCGGACAAAATTTTCATAAACACGACTGGGATTGGGTATATTACAGATCGTTTAGTGGGTCCAGGGCAAATTCGGCCAGGTGATGAAATTCTGATTACCGGAACGATAGGGGACCATGGGATCGCGATTTTATCTGAGCGAGAAGGACTTGAATTTCAAACTCCGGTGGTTAGCGATTGTGCACCGTTAAACGGACTTATTGACGCCTTTTATAGGCCAGGAGTTAAATGTATGCGAGACCCTACCCGGGGAGGTGTAGCGACGACACTCAATGAATTGGCTGGGCAAGCTGGAGTAAGTATGCTCTTAGTAGAAGAACAATTGCCACTTTCTCCAAGCGTGGAAGGGGCCTGTGAGATGTTAGGCCTTGAGCCCCTTTACTTAGCAAACGAAGGAAAAGTATTGGTCATCGTCGCCCCAGAAGCGGCAGATGAAGTCCTTCTAAATATGCAAGCACACCCACTGGGACGCCAGGCTGCTCGTATCGGGCAAGTACAAGAAGGTAAGTCGGGTCTCGTTCTCTTAGAAACTCCTCTGGGGGGAAAACGAATTGTTGGCATGCTTGAAGGTGAACACCTTCCCCGTATTTGTTAAGAAGGAATCAGGAGGGTATTTATGCGGATAGCAGTCATTGATGGACAGGGTGGCGGGATTGGAAAACATATAGTTGAACAGTTACGCAAAAAAATGCCCGAGTTGGAGATCCTGGCCTTGGGCACCAATGCCCTGGCCACCGGCGCTATGGTGCGCGCTGGAGCTACCGAGGGAGCTTCGGGAGAATCAGCCATTTGTTTCAATGTCGAGCGAGTGGATATTATTGTTGGCTCACTGGCAATTATGATGGTTTATGGTTTATTAGGCGAGATCACTCCGACTATAGCTACTGCGATTTCTGCCAGTAAAGCGGATAAAGTGTTGCTGCCGATCCAGCGCGGAAATATTCTCCTTGTAGGGGTTCCGCGTTCACCTTTGCCCCACCAAATTGAGGCCTTGGTGATAGAAGTTGAAGAACGACTCCAGAAGTAGACGTCAAGGCATTCTAGGCAGGGGAGTCTTCCCCTGCCGTGCAGTGCTCCTTTTAGGTAGTTAAACGAGTTTCTTGACAAAGATAATATTGCTTGCTATTATTAAAACATACTAAATTGATAAGAAATGGGGTATTTACTTATGCGAGTAGTTAATGCAATTACGGATTTGATAGGGCAGACCCCTTTGATTCGTTTACAACGGATGGTTAAGCCAGGAATGGCGAGTGTTTATATCAAAGTTGAATTTTTTAATCCGGGCGGGAGTGTTAAAGACCGAATTGCTTGGGGGATGATTCAGGATGCTGAGCAAAGTGGAGCACTCCGTCCTGGGGGGACAATCATTGAACCGACAAGTGGAAACACGGGAATCGGACTGGCCATGATTGCTGCTGCTCGGGGTTATCGCCTAATTGTCGTAATGCCAGATTCCTTGAGTGTTGAACGAAGGATGCTCATGGCGGCCTATGGGGCCGAATTTGTGCTCACACCGGGAGCAAAGGGGATGAATGGGGCGATTGAAGAGGCGAAACGATTACTGGGCGAAAATCCAGATTTCTATATGCCTCAGCAATTTGAGAACCCTGCTAACCCTGAAGTCCATCGAAAAAGTACTGCTTTAGAACTTCTTGATCAGTTCCCGGGTCTGGATGCTTTTGTGGCAGGGATTGGTACTGGCGGTACAATTACCGGGGTAGGTGAGATTTTAAAGGCTCGCCTTCCTGAAGTTAAGATAATCGGAGTGGAACCTGCTTCATCTCCGGTTATTTCCGGTGGGAAACCCGGACCGCATAAGATTCAAGGAATTGGCGCAGGGTTTGTTCCGGCAATTTTCAACAAAACAATCCTGGATCAACTCATACAAGTGAGTAATGAGGATGCCTTAGAGACAGCGCGACGTATGGCACGAGAAGAGGGAGTTTTAGTGGGTATTTCTTCTGGAGCAGCAGTCAGCGCAGCTCTCCAAGTCGCTGCAACTTTGGGAGAAGGAAAAAACCTCGTCGTCTTAGCCCCGGATACTGGAGAACGTTATTTGAGCACTGAGCTTTTCAGCAACCGCTAAGCAATGCAAAAAGTCCCCTCGTCCGATTTGGAACGAGGGGACTTTCATTCTCATTTATTATATCTCTATTTACTTTATCCTGCGAATATGAGCAGTCTCCAATTGCAAGACATCAAGCTTTGCTTCCACGCGCTTAAGGGTATCCATGATATCGAGGGTTGCTTCTTTCTGAACTTGACGGTCATCATATAATCCGCGGATTTTCTCGATTACCTCATTCTCAACTCGGATTTCGAATTTACCGACTAATTCATGAAGCTCTTGTTTTAATTCAAGTTTCATCTCGGTCTGATTCTGTAAAATCTGAGCTAACATCTCCACGACTTTAGTATCGTCCATATCTTAACCCCCTATTCTTCCATGATAATACTTCTGAGACTCTTGTCAAGTCCTGTTTGCTAATATACCTTTACAAGAGAAATCAGCTTATGCTAAACTATTTAAGATTAGCTTAAGGAGGATTTGACATGTCTGGACATTCAAAGTGGGCAAACATTAAGCATAAAAAAGGTAAGGCGGATGCTCATAAGGGGAAAATGTTTACTAAACTTGGCCGGGAATTGGTAGTTGCCTCTCGAGCCAGTGGTGGAGACGTAAACAACTTTCGCTTAAAGATTGCCATTGAAAATGCTAAAGCAGCCAATGTGCCCAATGATAATATTCAACGGGCTATTCTTAAAGGGACTGGCGGCGCAGAAGGAACAGTCTATGAAGAACTGCGTTATGAAGGATATGGGCCAGGCGGGGTTGCCGTCATGGTTGATATACTTACGGATAATCGAAACCGTACGGCGGGAGAAGTTCGTTATATCTTCTCCAAAAATGGTGGCAACATGGGTGAGACTGGCTGCGTCGGTTGGATGTTCAAGGAGAAAGGCCAATTGAGAGTCCTGCGTGAGGGAATCAAAGTGAGTGACGATGATTTTATGATGTTGGCTTTAGAAGCCGGAGCAGAGGATATTGAAATCGATGAGGATGGCTTTGTGGTCTTAACGACTCCAGAGACTATGGAAGAAGTGCATCAAGCCCTTTTGGATCAACAGATTGCTGTTGCCGAATCTGTCCTCAGCCCAATTCCTGAAAATACCCTCGAAATCACGGATGTTGACCAGGCCCGCAAAATCATGCGTTTGATGGATAAACTTGAGGATCATGAAGATTCCCAAGGCGTGTATGCTAACTTTGAATTGGCCGATGCTTTGGCAGAAGAAGACTTGTAGAGAAAAATCTGAGCTCAGAGATAAGTCAGTCACAGAGATAAGTTTAAAGCAATAATTAAATGATTAAAGAAAGCCCTCCTGGCAAGACTAGTACAAACAAGATAATGTCAGGAGGGCTTATTTCTTATGTCTCGATGGAAAGTTATGAGTATCGTACTTATTCTCGGCTTGGGAATTGGAACCCTTGTACCTAATGTCACTGCTTGGTGGGATGAGAAAAAATTCGCTGCATCTACCATAAATGATTTAGAGGTTGAACCCGTTTTGACTACGGAAGCTCCAGCCAAGGAAATCTATCATTTTGAATTGGAGCAAGGGGTCCTTTCCGTGATCGAAGGAAAGCCAGGCCTGAGCGGTAAGGTTATTGTCACCGGAGTAAGTGTTGAGTCTTGGCCCCCAGAGATTTTGCAAATGGCTCCTAACGTCGAGTTTTATTCCTTGGACGAGGTGCAATCGTTTATTGATTCGGTCGACGAACCTTTGTGGCTAGAGTAAGAGTCTATAAGAAGAAAGGGAATCGTCCGTCTTCTGTCGAACTAGTAGTCATCCAATCGTGAGACTCCCACTTCTATAAGTGGGAGTGGTACCCCGAACTCTGCTTCGGTGGGGGTAGACTCCCCCACCGAAGTCTCGATGTTCAACTTTAGTTGAACGAGTTCACTGAAAGGAAGACGTGAGATGATTATTTTAGGGATTGACCCCGGAACAGCGATTATGGGTTATGGTTTAATTGAACAAAAGGGGAATCATTTAAGCGCTCTCGCTCATGGTTGCTGGCGGACACCAGCTCACACACCCTTAGCAGAGCGATTGTTAATGCTATATGAACAGATTAATCCGTTTCTCAGGGAACACACACCCGATCACATTGCGGTTGAAGAGCTGTTTTTTAATCGTAATACCACGACTGCTCTAGCAGTGGGACACGCTCGGGGTGTTATCTTATTGGCGGGTGCTCAGCAGGGTATTCCGATCTATGAATACACCCCTTTACAGGTTAAACAAGCCGTGGTCGGATATGGTAGAGCAGAGAAAAACCAGGTGCAACAGATGGTCAAAGGGTTGTTAAGACTGGACGCAATTCCTAAACCTGATGATACAGCCGATGCCTTAGCCATTGCAATTTGTCATGCTCATAGTTACGCTTTAGACAGGAGAATGGAGGAGTTCCGATGATTGGAATGTTGCGGGGTAAAGTTTGGGAGATCCAGTCCGAGCGTTTGGTGATCGATGTTAACGGGACTGGGTACCTGCTTACTGTGCCTTACGGTCTCTTGGCGAAGGCCTATCCTGAGCAGGAACTTGTCGTCTACACCCATGTAGTGGTGCGAGAAGATGATCTATCTCTTTATGGGTTCTCATCCTTTGAAGAAAAGCAACTCTTTCTGGAAATGTTGAGTGTTTCAGGGATTGGTCCGAAAGCAGCAATCTCTCTGCTCTCAACCTTTGGAGCGGTACAGATCCAAAGTGCTATTGTAAGTGAAAACCTTAATTTATTAACTAAAGTTCCTGGAATCGGCAAAAAGACAGCTCAACGACTTATTTTGGAGCTCAAGGAAAAATTCAAAGGGCATAGTTCGTTTCCAACTGGAGGGGACTCGTTCTCAGAGCCATCTTCTTCCCACACTCTCTCTGAGGCACTACAAACCTTGCTGGCGTTAGGGTTCGGTTTAGACGAAGCAAGGCTGGTTCTCGGTCAAGTCCTGAAAGATAGTGGAGAATTAACGACAGAAGTGCAGGTAAAAAAGGCTCTGCGTTTACTCGCACCTAGTTAGAAAGCATAGGTTTTAGGTAGGGCAGTACAAACACCTAGTTATTAGATGCAAGAGCGTCTAAAAAGGGAAGGTAAATAAAAGTAATGAATATTAGAGAGGAGCTACAAGGATGAACTTAAAAATCTTTAAGGGGTATGAGCGATTTGAGGATCATTTCCCGACAGAGGCTGTAAAATATGCTTTATCGAATAAAGAAGAAGCGATTACAGAGTTGCTAGAAATATTGGAATATACTCTGAGTGATATAGAAATTTTATCAAATGACGAAAGCTACTTGGTTCATTTTCCTGCGATTTATATCCTCGCATACTTTCGAGAGGGAAAAGCATATGAAAGTCTTATCAAGATTGCATCTCTGCCGGATGAACAGATATTTGACTTGCTAGGCGATTCTGTTACCGAGGATTTCAAAAACATTCTTGCCTCAGTCTGTAATGGAAATATAGAACCCATCAAAGGAATTATAGAGAATTCTTCATTGGATGAATACGTAAGATCAGAGGCGTTGGAATCTCTTTTGATCCTATTGAATCACGGAATGGTTCCGAGAGAGCAACTCGTTTTCTATTTCAAAGAGCTTTTCAATGGAAAGCTTGAAGTGGACTATAGCGATGTGTGGGACACACTTCTAAGGTGCTGCTCTTTGATACACCCTGCAGGACTAACGGACGATATAGAAAAAGCAGTAGCTGATGGGAAGGTTATGGAATTTCTTGCTGATTTGGACTTTATCAATCTTCAACTTAAAAGGTCTATCAAAGAGGTTCTGGATGAACTAAAGAAAGATGAAGATTATTCTTTCATAACCAAAGAAGATGTCTTTGAGTTGGAAGGATGGGTTGGGGGCTTTTCTTGTGAGGAGGACTATGATGATGAATATCCGTTTGATGAGGATGATGAATATGAGATGGAAGGTGAGCAGTTTATGAGGAGTATCTTTAACGAGTCCGAGGGCAATGAAATTTCAATAAATGTCCCTTTCAAGCGGGAAAGCTTTGTTGGAAGAAATGATCCCTGTCCTTGTGGAAGCGGGAAAAAATATAAAAAGTGTTGTCTATTGTAATTTGAGCATAATAATGCGATAATAGTGTACAAAGGGAGGTGCTGATATGCCGCAAATTCGACCTATAACTGATTTAAGGAATACGAATGAGATTTCTGATATTTGCCATGCCAAGATGGAACCAGTCTTTATAACTAAAAATGGATATGGTGATTTGGTTGTTATGAGTATTGAAACATACGAACAGATGCTTGAAGTGAATGAGACTGATGCTTCTATTTCAGAAGCAGAATATGAAAGCGGAGTAGACCTGTTAGATGCAAGAGAAGCCCTTGCATCTTTAAGGAGGAAACACTTTGGATAAATTTACAATTAAATTGCTTCCTAGAGCATACAGGGATATCGATCAAATTTATGGGCATATTTTGGAAGTATTTATGGTAACTGAAACAGCTGAAAACCTAGTGAAATCCGTTGAAGACGCAATTTTGGGATTGGAAGAATTTCCGCATCGAGGATCGGAAAGAAAAGTTGGAGTCTATGCTAATAGAGGATACCGTCAGTTGTTTATTAAGAATTTTACCATCGTATACAGGATTGATGAAAAGATGAAATGCGTAATTATCGTTACAGTAAAATATTCTCCTAGTTGCTTCTGATGTTTATTTTATAATGGGTCTAACATGTTCACACCAGCTACCATTTATTGCAAGAATAAACAGGGCATCAACAGATAGACATACTGGAGGTGAATGACTATTTAAAATTGAAATTTGATAAATTTTAAAAAACTCGCTTATGAAGCGAGTTTTTTGTATCCAATATCCAAGCCGCAGTTACTATAGATTTGAAAGATATTGAGCAAATTAAATGCTATCCAGAATTATCACGTGAATCTTATTGCAGGAGATTCACTACTTAAGGAGAATTAGATTTAGGTTGGAGTTGGCGGTTAAATTTTAATGGGTTCGTAAGGAGGACAAGAGATGGAAGAGCGTCTGGTTGCTCCCCAAAAGCAACTGACAGATCATGAAGGGGAAGGACTTCGTCCTCAACGCTTGAGTGACTATATTGGGCAGAGAAAAGTAAAAGACAATTTAAGTATATTTATTCAAGCCGCTTCTACTCGAGGAGAGGCGTTGGATCACGTCTTATTATATGGACCGCCGGGATTAGGAAAAACCACCCTCTCGAACATTATTGCGGCAGAAATGGGCGTTAGCATTCGCACCACTTCAGGCCCAGCAATCGAACGGCCTGGGGATTTAGCCGCAATTCTTACGGCCTTAGAGCCAAGGGATGTGCTTTTTATCGATGAAATACACCGTTTGAGCAGTACAACAGAGGAGATTCTTTATTCTGCCATGGAAGATGGGTGTCTAGACATCGTGATTGGAAAAGGGCCAAGCGCGCGTTCAATCCGTTTGTCCCTGCCACCGTTTACGCTGGTGGGTGCTACCACCCGTGCAGGACAATTAACGTCGCCATTGCGTGATCGCTTTGGGGTTATAAGCCGTCTAGAATTCTATGAGGTGGAGGATTTAAAAGAAATTATCTTGCGTACAGCAAGTATCTTAAAATTGGGCATAACTGACGAGGGTGCTGATGAGATTGCCCGACGTTCACGCGGAACACCCAGAGTTGGGAATCGCTTGTTGAAGCGAGTGCGGGATTTCGCCTTAGTTTGGGAAGACGGCGTTGTCAATCAAACGATAGCCAGAGAGGCCCTAAATAGGTTAGAAGTCGATCCGGTAGGATTGGATAATATTGACCAAAAGACCCTGAAAACCATTATCCAAACCTTTGCAGGTGGACCAGTGGGCTTGGAAACGCTTGCCGCAACGATTGGTGAAGAGTCAGAAACCTTAGAGGATGTTGTCGAACCGTTTTTGCTGCAGATGGGATTCCTGCAACGTACTCCCCGAGGGCGGATGGCAACAGCAAGAGCTTATCAGCATTTTGGCTATTCTCTTCCCCAAAATAGAATGGATAGTGGGCTTTTCCCAGAGTAAGGGAACGAGGGATGATTGGTTTGCCCCATTCAAAAAAAGTCAAGAGCATATATGCCGAGAAAAAAGGGTAATCTGAGCATAAAGAAACTTGCTTCCACCAATAAGCTAACTTTCTGATGAGGTAAGAAAGGGTGTGAAGAGCATGCTCCGGATTGTGTATCGGTTACCCTTTTTGTGGATGGCTTTGTTATTACTCGTACTGATCCAGGCTACAACCTGTCAAGCAGCAATGGTCTCAGTCGAGTTGGTATGGAAATTAGGCCAGGCGGGATGGGTACAAATAGAGGTTGAAAAGGGAGATTATCAACTTGTCTTAAATGACACAGCGGTTAAGTTTTCGACTGGCTCTTCCCTTCAGGTAGGCTGGGGGGGATGGACCCCTGTAGTGAGGATTAACCATGGGGATTTTCAAGTTTTTAATGGATTAGAATTGAAGGTTTACGAGCTTAAGCCAGGTTCTCTGCGGGTGAAAACTCCTGAGGATAAAGAGGTAGTTTATCGCGGGGGACTCCAGCTCAATTGGCAAGAGGGTCATTGGCGGATAATAAATCTAGTCGATAGCGAAGACTACCTCAAAGGGGTCGTACCCATTGAAATGAGTAACGAATGGGCTAGGAGTGGGACAGAGGCTCTTAAAGCTCAAGCGGTTGCGGCTCGGACCTATCTCATGAAACATTCGGAGAGTGGCAAAAAAATGATTACCGACTCTCCTGATATTGATCAGGCCTATGCGGGTAGGAATGTGGAAGGGGAAGCTTCTGCAGCAGTTGAAGCTACACGGGGCGAAATCTTAGTCGATGCTCAAACCAGACAACCGATTGATGCCTTGTATTCTTCGCATAGCGGGGGATATACTGAGGACGCCAATAATGTCTGGGGAAATCCAGATATCCACAATGTATCCCAACCTGATCCTTATTCCCAAGGCGTCGGGGGTCCTGTCGATCATTGGCGGTTTATTGTTTCTGCTCCTCTTCTCGGGTCAACCTTTGGCTTAGGACCGGTACGAAACATTGAACTTGACAAGTTCCCCTCTGGTAGGGTAAAAAGTGTAAGTATGGAAGATGGATTTGGAAATATCGAGACAGTTAAAGGTCGGACGTTCGTCAAAGCGTTTTATCCTTTTGGGCAGCCCATTCGAGCGGAAGCTTTTCTGGGGAATTTCTTTGAGGCTCAAATTATCTCCCCAAAATGGGATTCCTACGGGGAAACAGGATTAGCAGTGTTTCTTAGTTCTTTGGGAGATCGGGGAATAACCCAGGGCTATCAAGCAGAGCAAGGACCGTTACTATCTAAAATTCTCAGTACCTCGTTAGGAACGAGTCTTGATTCTCAGCCCTTTGGAGTGTTTATTTTTAAGGGTCGTGGTTGGGGACATGGGGTGGGGATGTCACAATGGGGTGCTTACCATATGGCGCAATTAGGGTATAATTATCAAGATATTTTAGATTTTTATTATTCCAACGCTTTGATTTCTAAAGGATCATGAATTTGACAAAAAAGTATGTTGATTAGAAAAAGGAGAATCTGTCGTTGAATGTTTCGGAGTTTGATTTTAATTTACCGGAATCGTTAATCGCTCAACATCCAGTGGAACCAAGAGATACTTCCCGCCTAATGGTGGTCAATCGTGACCATGAAACGATTGACCATCATAGGTTTAGAGATCTAGTGCCTCTTTTAAAATCAGGTGACGTGCTTGTAGTTAATAACACACGCGTCATTCCTGCGCGTTTGATCGGAGTGAAAGAGGGGACTGAAGTAAAGATAGAAGTTCTCCTCTTAAAAAGACTGGAATTAGATGTCTGGGAAGCTTTGATTAAGCCTGGGAAACGTCTTAAATTAGGTCAGAAGGTCCATTTTGGGCAGGGTATCTTGGAGGGAGTACTGGAGGGTATCTTAGAAAACGGAAATCGGAAAATTGTATTTAACTATGCAGGGGTTTTCGAAACAATCCTGGACCTGCTTGGCAAGATGCCCCTCCCCCCCTATATTACTGCTCAACTAGAAGACCAAGAACGCTATCAAACAGTATATGCTAAGGAACGAGGGTCAGTCGCTGCGCCAACGGCTGGGTTGCATTTTACGCCTGAACTTTTGAACCAACTCCGGAAAAAGGGTGTGGAAATCGTAGAGATCCTTCTCCATGTTGGTTTAGGGACGTTTCGTCCAGTAAAAATGGACGATATCCGTGACCATGAAATGCATTCGGAGTATTACCGAGTTGATTTAGAGGCGGCCGAGAGAATTAACTGCGCCAAGCGAGAAGGACGACGGGTCATTGCAGTAGGGACAACAGCAGCGCGGACGTTAGAATCCGTGGGCAAGGACGGAAAGGTCATAGCAGGAGTAGGGTGGACGGATATTTTTATCTATCCAGGCTATTCGTTTCAAATAGTGGATGCGCTTTTGACAAATTTCCACTTTCCAAAATCAACCTTGGTGATGTTGGTGAGTGCTTTGGCGGGGCGCGAACTTATCCTAAAAGCGTACGAGATTGCAGTGCAGGAGAACTATCGGTTTTATAGTTTTGGGGATGCTATGCTAATTCTATGAGACGTGTGATGTGCTAATACTGTACGCTATCTAAGCGCCATGCTATGCGTGATGCGCAAATAGCTCAAATCCTGTCTTTGGGCATAGTTCAGCGTCGGAAAGCTAGTTTATCTTTTATAATTAAAGGAAGTGAAGGGTTTGGCTGCGGTTCATTTGGAAATACTTAAGGAAGATTCTCGAACGAGAGCGCGCTTGGGAAAATTACATACTCCACATGGCGTGATTGAGACCCCGGTTTTCATGCCGGTTGGGACTCAAGGAACGGTAAAAACTATTACCCCAGAGGAGATCAAAGAGATCGGAGCTGGGATGATCTTAAGTAACACTTATCATCTCTTCTTGCGTCCAGGCCATGACTTGATTCGCGATGCGGGTGGACTTCACCGTTTCATGAACTGGGATGGAGCCATTTTGACGGACAGTGGTGGGTTTCAAGTATTTAGTCTTGGTGATTTGCGCACGATTAAGGAAGAAGGCGTAGAATTCAGATCACATATCGACGGTTCACGCCAATTCTTAAGCCCAGAAATAGCGACTCAAGTGCAGATGGCCCTTGGATCCGATGTGGTGATGGCCTTCGACGAATGCGCCCCTTATCCTTGCACACATGAGTACGCTAAAGATTCTCTTGAGCGCACGACGCGTTGGCTTAAGCGCTGCAAAGAGACCTTGACTACGACGGATACTCAAGCTTTGTTTGGGATTGTTCAGGGCGGCATGTATGAAGATCTTCGCCGGCAGAGTGCTGCTGAGATCACAGAACTGGATTTGCCGGGTTATGCCATCGGTGGGTTAAGTGTCGGGGAACCGAAAGAAATGATGTATGATGTTTTAGAGTATACAGTCCCCTTACTGCCTAGGGAAAAACCTCGCTATCTAATGGGGGTTGGTTCGACCGATGCCCTTATTGAAGGGGTTATCCGCGGGGTAGATATGTTTGATTGTGTTCTCCCCACCCGGATTGCTCGAAATGGGACAGCAATGACTCGTTTCGGTAAGGTGACGATTCGCAACGCTAGTTCCGCCCATGATTTTGGTCCGATTGATCCAACTTGTGATTGTTACACCTGTCGCAATTACTCGCGGGCCTATGTACGGCATTTAATTAAAGCTGAAGAAGTTTTAGGTCTGCGCTTAATGACGATTCATAACTTGCGTTATTTACAGAACTTAATGCGTGAAATCCGAGAGGCGATTAAGGAAGATCGTTTAACTGAATATCGTCAAACCTGTTTTACAGATTACGGGTACATTTGACAGAGGTAAGATGTCAGAGGTCAGATGCCGGGGGTCAGAGAACGAATTTCTTGAGTAGCAAAGCAATTAGTCTAACGCCCTTATATAGTTCAACCAAACTTCAGGTGCCGTAATTCTACGGAGAGTTTATTTTTTACAAAAAACCAGAAGGATTTTCACTCTGATATGGTGAATAGTTCAGGATATGAATAAAGGAGGAATTATTAATGAATCAATCGACATTAACCTTAGTCCTATATTTCGCCGTCTTTTTTGGGATTATGTATTTTCTCATGATTCGCCCCCAACAAAAACAAGCAAAAAAACGGCAGGCCATGATGAGCAGTCTTCGCGCGCGAGACCAGGTAATCACAACCGGAGGAATCTACGGAAAAATCTCCAAAGTGAAGGATGATTCCGTTATTTTGCAGATCGCGGATAAGGTTGAAGTTGAAATAGCCAAAAGTGGGATTGTGAGCATCGAAAATCGTGAGATCGACTTGGAAAAGGATAAATAAATGCCTGACCGATGACGGTATAGTGGTTAATCTCTACAGAGATCTTAAAGAGAGATATGTGACGAAAAAGAATTCTAATCTAAAAGCAAGTGGCGTAGACCACTTGCTTTTGAACTATTTTTACATAGAGTGAAAACGAGGTGAACACCGTGCCCTTGTCTAAAGATCCGAAAAATGATGATCATACTTATGAAGAGCATGTACGAGCTGACTTGAACCGTTGGATTAGGAAATTGTTACAAAAGCCTGGATTTTTAGAACGCACCTCGAAAGTAATTCAAACGAAGGTTAATGATAAAATTCCGGAAAAAGTTCACACTGTCATTACCGCAACGGTTAAAGGGTTGGTTAAATCCGTCGTCTTTGGACTGGAGTATATCCCTAATAGCCCTACCTTTTATGGGATGCAGCTGCAAGAGCGCGACCAAAGAGCGCAAAGACTTCTTGTAAAATATCGGAAGATTGCTGCAGCCGAAGGAGCTGGAACAGGTGCAGGTGGCTTTACCCTTGCGGTTGCTGATTTCCCAGCCTTGATTGTCATAAAAATGAAATTTCTCTTTGAGTTGGCCCATATTTATGGGTTTTCAACCAAGGATTATCGGGAACGGTTATTTTTACTCTATGTTTTTCAATTGGCGTTCTCTAGTCAAGAGAAACGTCCGGAATTATTCCAGGTTATCCTCAATTGGGAGAAGACTTTGAGTGAATTGCCTGCAGAGGCAGGGGATCCACAGCAAATTGATTGGGAACAGTTTCAGCGGGAGTACAGGGATGCTATTGATTTTCGAAAAACACTTCAGTTGATACCGGGTTTAGGTGCTGTGGTAGGTGCTTGGGCAAACTATGGGCTGTTAGATGATTTGGGAACCATCGGAATGAATTGTTATCGATTACGAATTGTTGGAGGGATATAGGTTGTCAAAGGTTACTCTGCAAGAGATAAAAGCGGACCCTTATGTTCATGCCTTGATTGAAGCAGGAAACCGTCACCTGGAAGCCATTGGTTTTACTGAACATGGGTTAAGGCATGCGGGATTGGTCTCCCATATTGCCTCGAATATTTTAGTAAAAATGGAGCATCCCGAAAGGGAGTGCGAACTGGCAGCCATTGCAGGTTACTTACATGACATAGGGAATGCTGTGAATCGTGTGGCACATGCTCATTCGGGGGCAATACTGGCGGCAGGGATTTTAGAACGACATGATATGACACCGGAAGAAATTGCGATTATCATTGGGGCTATTGGAAATCATGATGAGCAGGATGGGAATCCGGTCAATGTTATTTCTGCCGCCTTGATTCTAGCCGATAAATCGGATGTTCATCGCTCAAGGGTTCGTAACCATGACCTGGTAAAATTCGATATTCATGACCGGGTTAATTATGCGGTTAAACGCTCTTTTCTGCGAGTCTATCCTCAAGAGCGTATCGCGTTAGAACTTACGATTGATACTGAAATTTGCCCTGTTATGGAGTACTTTGAGATCTTTCTGGCGCGGATGCTTTTGTCCCGTAAGGCAGCTGAATTTCTGCTTACTACATTCGAATTAAAGATTAACGAGGTTAAGTTACTCTAATGCCATTGTTTTCCTATGATTGACAGAGCAATCCAGTAAGTTTTATAATGGTGGATGGTATGGGCAAGTCCCATCATATTAAAAGGGAGGAAAGTAGATGAGACGGGGAAACATCATCAAGCTGGTAGTATTGGTGCTATTAGTGGCAGCAGCTGTTGCACTATCGATTAAACCCCTAGTGGATCCCGTAAAGGGCGTCCTGTTGGGACTTGACCTGCGCGGTGGAGTGCACTTGGTGCTACAAGCCGAGCCAAATAAAGACGGTACTCCAATTACTAAAGATGATATAGACAAAGCGAAAGCGATTATCGAGAAACGGGTTAACGATCTCGGGGTATCCGAGCCCATAGTCCAAACGGATTATGATAAAATGCGAATTGTAGTAGATTTGGCCGGGGTTACCGACCCAGACAAAGCAGTTGATATCTTGAAAACGACGGCTAAGTTAACCTTTAGGGATCCTCAAGGAAATGTCGTCTTAGAAGGGGATGACCTCAAGGATGCTAAGGGGGGGCAAGGTCAAGTCAGTGGATATGTTGTCAATTTATCCTTCTCATCTGAAGGGGCTAAAAAGTTTGGGGATCTAACCACCCAGTTAATCGGCCAAAGACTTGGTGTGTATTTGGATGATGATCTTTTAACAAATCCAACGGTTAATACACCAATTCTAAATGGTCAAGCTGAGATCACTGGGTATGATACTTTAGAGTCTGCAGCAAACGACGCTGTGCTCATGCGTTCTGGTTCACTGCCTGTAAGCATGTCGATTGCCGAAAAACGTCAGGTAGGAGCATCTTTAGGAGTAGACTCCTTAAACAAAAGTATTCAAGCAGGACTTTACGGTTTAATCTTTATCTTCCTCTTTATGTTAGTTTTCTATCGAATACCAGGGGCTGTCGCCAATTTCTCATTGTTCGTATACGCCCTTATTGTGCTTTGGGTTTTTTGGGGTTTTCGAGTTGTATTGACCCTTCCAGGCATCGCCGGGTTTATTCTCTCAGTGGGGATGGCTGTAGATTTCAATATCATAATTTATGAACGGATAAAAGAAGAAATTCGGGCTGGTAAATCCCTAAGAGCAGGCGTGGAATCTGGTTTTAGCCGCGCATTTATCACAGTTATTGATGCTCATGTAACAACACTGATAGCTGCGCTAACTCTTTACTACTTTGGAACTGGTGCCATCAAAGGGTTTGCTTTAACCTTAGGTGTTGGGATTGTTGTCACGCTGTTTACTGGTATTACCTTTACTCGAACAGTACTACGATGGATTGTGGGTACTAGCCCAAAAATGAACACAACATGGTTTGGCGTTAGGAGGGATGGATAATGAAAACTGGACATCCAGCGACATACGATGAAGTGAAGCAGGTCCACCCACTTTACTTTAATATTGTGCAGAGACGGTTATGGTGGTTTGCCCTCTCGTTAGTTGTCCTTATTCCAGGAATTATTTCCCTTTTCATGCAGGGGCTTAATTTAGGAATTGACTACAAGGGCGGATCAATGCTTGATATGACCTTCAACAAACCAGTGACCCAGGCAGCAATTACTGATACGATGAAATCAGTGGGACTTGAAGGACCTGTGCAATTGTCTAATGGGGATACTTCGGCGTTAATACGAACAGAAGCTCTCGAAGAAGAAAAACGCAATGAATTACTAGTCGCCTTGCAAACTAACGTGGGAGAATATGACAAAACTTCTCTTAAAGATGATAAAGTGGGCCCGGCGATGGGGCAAGAGCTGACCAGAAATGCTTTATGGGCATTACTCATTGCCATGGGTTTAATGATCGCCTATATTACAATTAGGTTCCAGTTCGTTTTCGCAATCTCTGGGATTATCGCCTTATTACACGATGTTTTAGTGGTGGTAGGAATTTTTTCGTTGTTCCAATTAGAAATTGATTCCTCCTTTGTAGCGGCGATCTTAACCGTTTTCGGATACTCGATTAATGATACCGTGATTATCTTTGACCGGATTCGTGAGAATGAAGCGAAGATGAAAAAGGGAGACACTTTCGAAGATATGGTGGATAAATCTATTTGGCAGACTATGCGCCGTTCCATCAACACGTCTCTTACGGTACTGATCGCCTTGCTCTCGATATTTATCTTGGGCGGCGTATCCACAAAGTTGTTCTCCTTAGCTATGTTGATCGGGGTATTTACAGGAGCCTACTCCTCGATCTTTATCGCCAGCCAAATCCTCTTGGAAATCAAGAAGCGTATGAAGAAGCCACGTAAGGGTGGTAAAGTAGTCCGCGCTTAAGTTCAACTGAACGATAGGTTATTAATGGGATCTCGAGATTTATTCTTGAGGTCTCTTTTTTTATCAGGATAATAAGCTTCGGTACAGGGGAGTATTCGGTTACAATAGAATAATCGGGTACATGAAATATATTGATGACTAAAAATGACTGATGAACGCCGAATTATATGCTAAAATGAGATAGAAAATACTGAACTACACTACTAAACTACGGGCGTATTCTAATTATCACTTGAAATGTTCGACATATCATCAAAGGAGTTTATGATGCTGAAGAAAATTATCAGAGTGCTCATCTACAGTATGATTGTACTTGGAATCAGTGGTTGTGGTGGGGTAACGATGATGCCGTCACAAGATCCGTCGAATCGGATAGCGTCCACTCCTACTTATCAAGCCCCATTGGAAGTCACAAATCCCAGCGATGTATTGCCTGATTCGCCATCTAAAATATCGAGAGCACCAAGCGTACAAGAAGCTCAAGCGGTACCTGTCCTTTACTACCATTCAGTTATGCTGGAGGTCGGAAACGAAGTAAGAATGCCTCCCGACCAGTTTGAAGCTCAAATGGCTTATTTGCGTGACAATGGGTATCAAAGTATAACCTTAGGTCAGTTGTACCAAGCCTATAATAAGGGTGGTAGTTTACCTCCCAAACCCTTTGTAATCACGTTTGATGATGGCTATGTCGATAATTATACGACTGCTTTCCCTATCATGAAAAAGTATGGGTTCACGGCTACGGTCTTCATGGTCTCTAGTTATATTGATGGAGAAGGTTTTTTGTCATGGCCGCAGCTCAAAGAGCTTGCCGCTAATGGCTGGGAGATCGAAGGTCATACGACTACTCATCCCTATTTAACAAAAGTTGACGGTGCATCTTTGTTGCAGGAACTCAAAAGCTCTAAGGATCTATTAGAAAAAGGGTTAGGAAAGACGGTGAATTTCCTTGCTTATCCATATGGAGACTTTAATTCTGTTGTTTTAAAAGCGGTGCAGGATACTGGGTATCTGATGGCTTTTACTACACAACGAGGCTGGGCAAGCTTCACAGTCGATGAATTTCAGGTTAAACGTGTTTATTGCTATGCTAATATGGGGCAGAACGAATTTGCTCGGCGTCTACAGAACTCAGACTATTAATAGTTATACAAATCCCGCACTCCGAATACTCGAAGTGCGGGATTTGTTATGCGATCGCCACTCGTTCAAAGATGTCACTCCTTGTTGAAGGGATATCTCATGGTTTCATAAAAAGGAAAAGAAAATATATTTAAGGAAATTATTAACAATTGAGTATTTATTTTCATATTGTACTGTGAGAGCACGATAATTCAAGAGATGGAAAAGGAGTTGTTCGATATGGCATATGGGGCAGGCGTTGTTGATGGTGTTGAAGCTGTAGGATGTGTATGTCCGCCAAACTATTTACCTGGTATTGCAGCTGTCGTAGTTATAATTCTCTTATTGATTGCTATGGGTATTGTATTCTAAATTCAATTAATTCTAATAACTAAAAAAATAAAGGAGGGTATACCATGTACGGATTTGGAGCAGGTTATGCAGGATATGCAGCAGGTCGCACAGGATATGGAGTTGGTTGTTGCCCACCTCCATGCACACCTGTAGTTGCACCTGTTGGAGTTGGATGTGGTGTTGGTGTTGGGATCATTGCTATCGCAATTCTAATATTAATCGCTTTAGGCGTAATTTTCTAAACTAAAAGATTATTTATACGAAGGGGGTCGAAACTATGTTTGCAGGTGGAACCGGAATTGGCGCTGGAATCGCTGCTGTTGTCGTAATTATTCTTTTGCTGATTGCAATGGGAATCGTATTCTAAGAAACTAATGAAAGTTGTGATACTTGGAGGTGAGTTTATGTACGGGTATGGAGCTGGCGTTGGTGGATGTGTAGGAGCTGGGATTATTGCAATTGCGATTTTGATTCTTATTGCCTTGGGTGTTATCTTTTAAACCATCTCAAAGCGAATTTGCTGAGGACCCCTTATTTAGGGGTCCTCTTTAAATTAGGAATAATGATACTTATTGAAATACAAAGGACCGCTGACATGTAGAACATGTGCGATCCTTTTGATTTAGAATCTATGCTTAGAATTTAGAGATTCATAAGATTTAAAAATCAACATAAAGAAATTAGTCCTTTAGTTAGGCAACGCTTACCACCACCAACGACGAAAGCCCCACCATGGACCAAATCCAAAACCGCCCCACCAAGGGAAACCAAAGCCCCAGCGACCCCACCACATAGAGAAAACCTCCTTTTTGTTCTAATTCGCCTTATAGAAGTTATCCGTAATACAGAATATGAAAATAAAGGAAAAAGGTTCCAAATTTAATCGTAATACAATTACGGCGATAGTGGCATAGATTGATTAGATTGGATTTTATTGGGATATACTACAACGAGCAAAGAGGGGGGGGAGGTCATTGGAATTTCTTCAATTGGTAGTATTAGAGGGGGTGCTCCTTATTTCTGCAGGATTGATTTTTTTTGGAGGAATTTGGGGGACTTCTTTAGCGATGCTTGTTCTAAGTGGGCTTAATTATCTTGTTCATGATGCGGTACAATTTTGGCAATGGGAAATACCATTTCTAATAGGTGGAACGATAGGCATAATACTCCAACTTATTATTGGGAAAATATGCAATCATAATAACCAAGTAAGCGGGTTGGTCGGAGGTTTGATCAGCTTAGTTCTCTTTGGTGCTTTTCTCACCCCGATTGCGGCTTTAATTGCATGGTTCATGGTGGTTGGTACAGGAATTATTCCGAAAAATAGAAAGAGGCAGGTCATAAAAATATATTCTCCCACAATTATGCGCTTGCTTATAGGGCTGGCATTAATTTTCTATGGTAACTTCTTAACAATCTGATCCACAATAAACCTTGCTTTAAGGTATAAATTTTGATATCTTATACATAAACTATCTTTGTCAGGCAATAGCTGGGCTTCAATGTGTTGAGGCAGCGGAGGAATCCGCGGGACTTCCTTGATATAAGGGGTCCTATTTTTATGTGCTGTCATGATTTTAATACCTAGGCAGAGTTTTGAAGGTGAGGAGAGTAGGTCGTGAATGAGAAGACGCAGGTGGCATTATTATCTGTCGTTTCTAATACTTTCTTAACATTTAGTAAAGTCGTAATTGGGTTAGCAAGCGGTTCGATGAGTATCCTGTCAGAGGGAATTCATTCTGGTATTGATCTAGTGGCGGCTTTTATTGCCCTTTTTGCGGTGAGGCAGTCGGGAAAACCAGCAGATTCCTGTCATGCCTATGGACACGGGAAAATCGAAAATGTTTCTGGTACGATTGAGGCTGCTTTGATATTTGTTGCTGCCCTTATGATCATCTTTGAAGCGTTTAAGAAGATTATGGAGATCATTTATGGTCAAGGTGGGCATGTCTCAGATTTGGGCTTGAGCCTAGGTCTGCTCGTCATGGGTGTTTCGGCAATCACTAATTTGATCGTATCAACACGACTTATGAAAGTAGCCAAACGTACTGATTCAGTAGCCCTCGAAGCTGATGCCTTGCATTTGCGGACCGATGTGTTTACCTCAGTGGGGGTTTTTATAGGGCTATTACTAATAAAAATTACAGGCTGGACCATTCTTGACCCGATCATAGCGCTTGGTGTTGCGTTAATGATTATTAAGGCATCCATCGATTTGACGAAGAAAGCCTTTGCACCCCTGGTGGACGTTAGTTTACCAGATGAAGAACGTGAAATAATTGCCGAAGTTCTCTTGCTACATGCGGATGAATTTGTGGAGTTTCATAAGCTGCGCACTAGGAAGGCCGGAGCGGAAAGACATATCGATTTACATTTGGTCGTTCCGAAGTACACTCCAGTCGTTGATGTGCATGAACTTTGTGACAGGATTGAGCTAGAAATCAATGTGAGATTACATTTAGCGTTTGTCCTGATTCACGCAGAACCTTGCAGTACCAGGGATGTGGAATGCCCTGTTGAAGACGGGCTTGCGTCCGTCTGTCAACGTTGTCGACTTGACCCAGAGACCGGAAGTCAGAAGCCAGAGGTCAGAAACCAGGGGTTAATTAAAGGGTAGAAGTCAGAGGTTGAAGATTAATAAGTCGAGGTCCGAAGTTCGAACATCGAGCCTCGAACCTCGCGCCTCGAGTTGGGGGAGTATAAATGAAACGAATATGGTCCATGCAACAATCTTCCGGACGAATGTCAGAAATCTTATGCGGTGCCTTGGGTATTTCTCCAGTAGTCACCGATATTTTGGCCCAAAGGGGTTTTCGAGAACCAGAGGAAGCGATCGAATTTTTGCGCCCAACACTCTTGAATCTGCTTTCACCCTTTTGTTTTAAGGATATGAAAAAAACTGTCCAGCGCTTGTCCTTAGCTTTTGCACAGAAAGAAAAGATACTCATTTATGGAGACTATGACGTAGATGGGGTGACAAGTACTACTATTTTATACAAAGTCCTTAGTGATTTGGGTTTTCATGCAGTAGCCTATATTCCCCATCGCCAAGACGAGGGCTATGGATTACATTCTGAAGCTATTGAACGGGCCGCAAAGGCCGGTGTAGGTCTTCTAATAACGGTCGATTGCGGAATCACAGCTGTTTCGGAAGTGAGACTTGCCCAAACCTTGAAGATTGATGTCATTATTACGGATCACCATGAACCTCCCGAGACTTTACCGGAAGCCTTTGCGATCTTAAATCCCAAAGTTGAGAATTCAGGTTATCCATTTCGAGATTTAGCCGGGGTAGGGGTGGCTTTCAAGTTAGCCCAAGCGTTACTCCATTCCTTCGGAAATCAGGAAGTGGGTATAGAAACTGAAGGCCAACTCTTAGATTTAGTGGCCTTAGGGACGATTGCAGACCTAGTTCCTTTGGTCGGAGAAAACCGGATCTTTGTCCAGTTTGGCCTTCGCCAAATGGCAGAAACTCAGCACCTGGGACTATTAGCTCTGCTCGAAGAGTGTGGGCTGAGGAACGGCCCTCCTCTAAAAGCAGGTCAGATTGGATTTATGGTAGCACCTCGGATTAATGCAGCTGGACGGATGGACAGCGCACGAGCAGGACTAGAACTGCTCTTGACGGGGGATCAGGAACGAGCGAATGAGCTTGCTCATCAATTAACTTTAGAAAACCAAGCACGTCAGGACATCGAGAAAGCGATTCTGGCTGAAGCGATTGCTATGCTGGAATGTGAACCTATCCCCAGGGTAATTGTTCTATCTGCAGATCATTGGCACCACGGTGTGATTGGGATCGTGGCATCCCGCTTGGTGGAACGCTATTATCGTCCAGTATTTATGATAGCGGAAGAAGGGGACGAAGCTAAGGGCTCGGCTCGTGGGATAGCGGGTTATCCTGTCTTGGAACAACTGAGTACCCAAGCGCAACTGTTAATAAAGTTTGGCGGGCATAGACAGGCGGCTGGCTTTTCTCTTCTCACAGCAGATATCGGACATTTTAGAGCAGGATTAAATGATCAGGCCTTGGTTTTTGAGGAAACTCTTTTTCAAGAAGTCCTAAAAATTGACCGGCAAGTTTCTCTCGAGGCGGTTTCGGCGGATTTGCTCCGTCAACTTGAACAAATGGCCCCGTTTGGCTATGGAAATCCTGGACCGACTCTAGCTTCTCAAGCAATTCCCGTGCATTCTGTCAGTGCGGTTGGCAAAGAACGGAGTCATATAAAATTTCGTTTCGGAGCTCAAGGAGAACAGGAAGGAATTGCCTTTCGACTGGGAGATCGCATGAATGAACTAAAGGACAAGATAAGCCTAGATGCAGCGTTCAGCTTAGATTGGAATACCTTTCGAGGGCGGGAAAACGTTCAATTAATGATCAAGGATATCCAAGCTGAAGCTCAATGGTCTTCAGTTCAGGAAATTGCTGCAACGAATGATGAGCCCACGGTGGAATGGTTGGACTGGCGCAACTTAAGCCAGGAAGATTGGCCTTTACGAGATGAGGAGCCAGTCTGGATATGGGACACGGATCAGAACGAGCTTGCCCTGCGACGAGGGAAGAGTGAACTCGTTTCACAGTTGGATCAAGAAGAGACTGGAATTCAGGTTGGGGGTTTTGGCGTGATTCTTGGCTTACCGCTAACGGAAGAGGATTTTCGGGAAGCGGTCGAGAAACTACAAAATTTAGGGGTTTTTCGGATTGCCCTTGCAGGATTTCAAAGTCCTAATGAGGAAAAGGTTCGTCAGCGGTGTAGGTTCATAGCGCGTGAAGAACTTATCAATCTGTATCGGGAGCTCCTTGCTAAATCGAAAACAGGGAACCCCTTTCATTGGGAGCTTGACGCCAAAGTCTCACAAAATGGGAAGCTTGCCCTGAAGATTTTTGAAGAATTGGGGCTACTCCGTATTCTAGGGGGAACTGATAAGCTTGCCATAGAGTGGATTCCGGCGCAGAGCAAGCTAGATCTTGAGACCTCTTTACGTTTTCGGTTTGCCAAAGAACGCTTAGAAAAAGCTCTAAAATTTCAGCTTGAATTATTAAATAGTGTTGGAATAGTTTATAATTGAAAGGCGGCCTAATTACAATGGATTTTAGAGATCATATTCGCATAATTACTGATTTTCCTAAGGAAGGGATATCCTATAAGGATGTTACTACCTTGCTTAAAAATGGTGAGATTTACCGCTCAGCAATAGACGCCCTCGTCGAAAAAATTAAACCATGGCAACCTGACGTGATCGTCGGGCCAGAGGCACGGGGCTTTTTATTCGGAGCTCCGGTCGCCTATGCCTTGGGAATTGGCTTTGTTCCTGTCCGCAAACCGGGCAAGTTACCAGCTAATACAATCGCTGAAACTTATGCCTTAGAATATGGTTTTGATACCTTAGAAGTCCATGCCGATGCCATTCGTCCGGGAGAACGGGTCGTGATCGTTGATGATCTGCTAGCAACCGGAGGAACAATGCTGGCAACCGCAAATTTAATGCAGAAAATTGGAGCGGACGTGCTGGGCATGGGATTTTTGATTGAATTAACGTTTTTAAAGGGTAGGGAAAAGCTTGTAGAATATCCCGTTTTTTCATTGGTTGAGTATTAATATAAAAAGCCGCAATATAAAATCAGCTTAATCGATATCGGATGAGAGGAAGTTCGCCAATGTCCTTCGCGGAGTTAAGGGTAAAACTGCAAAAGAAATCCCCCCAGGCGCGTCTGGCAATTGTAGATAAGGCTTATGAATTTGCTGAAGTGGCACATCGGAACCAACTTCGAAACTCCGGGGAAGACTATATTCTCCATCCTCTTGAAGTGGCGGAGATTTTGGTTGAACTGGAAATGGATGAGGCGACCATTGCGGCTGCCCTACTGCATGATGTTGTGGAAGATACTTCGTTCACCATTGCAGATATTGAGAAGGAATTTGGTTCGGAAATTGCGTTATTAGTCGATGGGGTAACCAAGCTTGGGCGGATTGAGTATAAGAGTAAAGTGGAGCAACAGGTAGAAAATTTACGCAAGATGTTCTTGGCTATGGCCAAGGATATCCGTGTAATTCTCATTAAACTTGCCGATCGACTCCATAACATGCGTACTTTGAAATATCATTCAATTGAAAAACAAAAGGAAATTGCTCAAGAAACACTTGAAATCTTTGCACCTCTGGCTAACCGTCTGGGGATTTTTCGGATTAAATGGGAGTTGGAAGATCTTTCGTTTCGATATTTAAAACCTCAAGAATACTATGATCTCGTGGAAGGGATTGCCCTCAAACGACGTGAACGCGAAGCCTATATCAACGAAGTTATTGTACTCATGCGAGAACGTTTAAGAGAAGTCGATATTTATGCGGACATTGCTGGTCGTCCCAAGCATTTTTACAGTATCTATCGTAAAATGACCACCCAGCATAAAGAACTGAGTGAGATTTACGATCTAATGGCGATTCGAGTGGTTGTGGAATCAGTCAATGATTGTTATGGCGCACTCGGAATCGTCCACACCTTGTGGAAGCCTCTACCAGGTCGATTTAAAGATTATATTGCTATGCCAAAGCCTAATATGTACCAATCGTTACATACTACGCTAATCGGAGTTCATGGAGAACCTTTTGAGATTCAAATTCGGACTTGCGAAATGCATCGCACGTCAGAATATGGGATCGCTGCGCATTGGAAGTACAAGGAAGGTAGTAAAGAGGGCGGCAAAGAGGCTGGTAACAAGACAGCAAGCGTAAACTTTGAGCAAAAACTTTCTTGGTTGCGTCAATTACTCGAGTGGCAACATGATTCCCGGGATGCCGGAGAATTTATGGAATCCTTAAAGATTGACTTATTTACAGATACGGTGTTTGTATTTACCCCTAAGGGAGATGTGGTTGAACTACCAGCGGATTCCTGTCCGATTGATTTTGCTTACCGGGTTCATACGGATGTTGGGCATCGTTGCATTGGTGCGAAGATTAATGGTCGGATTGTTCCTCTAGAAACTAAACTTACCAACGGCGATATTCTAGAAATTCTTACCTCGAAGCAAGGAGGCGCTCCCAGTCGAGATTGGCTGGCTTTTGTCAAAACGTCTCAGGCTAAGAATAGGATTCGTCAATGGTTTAAGAAAGAGCAAAGAGAGGATAACATTGTCCGAGGGCGAGAAAGCTTGGAACGAGAGGTCCGTAAACTTGGAGTGGATTCGGATATTCTCAAGCCAGAAAGTCTGCTAGCTATTGGCAAAAGTCAAAATTTATTGGCTTTGGATGATGTATATGCCGCTATTGGAGATGGTGTACTTACCACCAATAAGGTCTTGATGCGTTTGCGTGAGGATCTCTCCAAAGAGGAACGCGAAAAGCTGCAGCTTGCTTCACTGCAGCAAGGAGAAGGAAAAATACCCACTCAGACTTCCTACGGTAAAGCTTCGCACGGTGTAAGGGTTAAGGGTATTGATAATGTGTTAATTCGTTTTGCCCAGTGTTGCAACCCGCTGCCAGGGGATACTATTATCGGTTACATTACCCGTGGCAGAGGAGTTTCTATTCATCGTGGGGATTGCAGCAATATCCTCAGCCACTCTGAAGATGAGAGTGAGCGGGTTGTGGAAGTCGTCTGGGCAGAACAAGTGGATTCTACTTATCCTGTCGATATTCAAATCTATGGGATGGACAAGCCGCGTCTGGTTACGGAGGTCATGAATACCGTCTTAGATACTCGCACGCATATTCTGGGGATTAACGCTCGGGTGGGTAAGGATAACTTGGCTCATATTCAGTTGCGGATTGAGATTCGAAACCTTGATCAGCTCAAAATGGTCATGCATAAAATCCGTAAGGTTAAGGATATTACGGAGGTTAAGCGGATCCATTCAGGAGAGCGGATCCATTCAGGAGGAAAATAAAATGCGCAGTGTGATTCAGCGTGTTAAACGCGCCTCTGTAACCGTGCATGGTGAAACCGTGGGGCAGATATCTGGTGGTCTTCTAGTTTTGTTAGCTGTTGGACAGGGAGATGGAGCAGACGATTTGACCTGGATGGTGGATAAACTTGTCGGTCTGAGGATTTTCGAAGATGAAGAACAGAAAATGAATCGTTCGATATTGGATGTAGGTGGAGAAATTCTGGTGGTCTCTCAGTTTACTCTCTATGGAGATTGTTGGAGGGGAAAACGGCCAAGCTTTTCTTCAGCCGCACCGCCGGAGCAGGCCAAGGAAATGTTTGAGCGCAGTGTGGAAGCAATTCGCAGCTATGGTCTTAAGGTCGAAACGGGGGTCTTTCAAGCTGAAATGGACGTTGAACTGATCAACGCTGGACCAGTGACGATACTGTTGGATAGTGAAAAGAAATTCTAGGAGGAATGTAAATGATTGAAGGGCGAGCTGTAGGACCTATAAGTGCAAATTGTTATCTCTATGCCTGTATGGAAACAAAGAAAGCCGTAATCATTGACCCAGGAGCTGAAGCTAAGAAGATTCAACGCTGGATTTTAGAGAAGGGTGTAAAGGTCGACTATATTCTTCTGACCCACGGACATATCGATCACATTGGTGCTGTCGATGAACTGAGAGACTTATTAGGAGGAAATGTCCAAGTCGGGATTCATGAGGGCGATGCAGGCATGCTGACCGATGGGAGGAAGAACCTTTCAGGTTATATGGGGCAGAATCTCGTCCAGAAAAAAGCAGATATCCTGCTGGAGGACGGGCAAGAACTCGTGATTGGCAACGAACGGCTCAAAGTTATTTCCACTCCTGGGCATTCTCCTGGGGGGGCATGTTTTTTATGCTCTGAAGGGCTGTTTAGCGGGGATACTCTTTTTGCAGGGTCGATTGGTCGGACGGATTTCCCCGGCGGATCGTTAGATCAACTCCTAGCTGGAGTCAAGAAAAAACTCCTAATCCTGCCTGAAGAGACACTTGTTTTTCCTGGGCATGGTGAGGCGACCACTATCGGAGAAGAAAAGCGCGATAATCCCTTTTTGGGGTAAGGTTATCGTCCAAGAGCTAAAAATTGTTCAACTCATAATTTGACAAATGGCCGTAATATTTGATAATATGTTGGATGAACATTAAATAATAAGTAAAAGTATTCATAATACCTTTGGAAAAATCCGGGTTATTCTTTCGACAGGGAGGGCTAGCAAGACTGGAACTAGCCTGGGAGATATTCGGTTAGACACTCCTGAAGGGAATAGTTTTGCATCGGGTGGTCTCGTTAAGGACTGTAAAGTGGGCGGAAACCTTCCGTCAATTAGGGTGGCACCACGAGAAGTTCTCGTCCCTTGCAGCAAAGCAAGGAACGAGGGCTTTTTTTTATACTATAAGAGGAGGAATCATTATGGCGATACAGCGTCCTAAAGGGACTCAGGATCTCTTGCCAGGTACAATTGAACAATGGCATTATCTCGAAGAGACGATCCGAAGCGTTTGTCGTGAATTTGGTTATGAAGAGATTCGTACACCAATGTTTGAAGCAACTGAACTTTTTCAGCGCGGAGTAGGTCAAACGACCGATATTGTCAAGAAAGAAATGTATACTTTCTTAGATAAAGGAGACCGTTCCATGACTCTTCGTCCTGAGATGACGGCTTCGGTTTGTCGCGCTTATGTGGAGGACAAGCTACACGGTCAACCCCAACCGGTCAAGTTATACTACATGGGCCCCATGTTTCGCTATGAGCGGCCACAAAGCGGGCGTTATCGCCAGTTCCATCAATTCGGAGTTGAGGTGTTGGGAGCAGACCAGCCGCTGGTTGACGCAGAAGTAATTAGTTTAGTCTGGAATTTATATAAACGTCTGGGCTTAGTGGGTCTAGAAGTCCATGTCAATTCAGTTGGCTGTCCAACTTGTCGAGCTGAGCACCGCAAACAGCTTCAGGAATTTTTGGATACACGCCAAAATGAACTTTGTAGCGACTGTCAGGAACGGTTTGAACGTAATCCTTTGCGCATTCTTGATTGCAAGAATACCTCCTGTCAAACCCTTACTACAGGGGCCCCGACCACAAAGGATACCTTATGTGAGGAATGCAGCACTCACTTTGAGGGAGTTCTTACTTTATTAAGTGCAGCGGGAGTGGCGTACCGAGTTAATCCACGCTTAGTTCGAGGGCTTGACTATTATACAAAAACTGCCTTTGAAGTGATGGTTGAGGAAATTGGAGCACAAAGCGCGATCTGTGGCGGTGGGCGGTATGATAAGCTAGTTGAGGAAATTGGTGGATCCCCTACCCCAGGTATCGGATTTGCAATGGGGATCGAGCGTGTTTTAGCGGCCTTACAAGTACAGAACAAACTTCCCCAAGAAAAGCCCAAACTATTTGCTATGGTGATCCCCTTGGGCGAAAAGGCCCAGAACAAGGCTTTTTCTATCCTGTGTGAGTTAAGAAATCAAGGGATCCCTGTGGGTATGGATTTGCTCAGTCGAGGGTTGAAAGCCCAACTTAAAGCGGCTGATCGCCAACACGTTCGCTATGCCCTTATGCTTGGAGAAGCAGAATTGGAGAAAAATGTGCTCCTAGTTCGGGATTTAACACTTGGGGAACAAAACGAGGTTCCCTTAGCTAGTGCTGTCGAAGAAATCAACAAGAAGTATCAGAGGGGTGTTTAGCATGACGATGTTTTCAGAACGTATCAACAATGAAGCGCTAGGCTTGGATAAAGTAGGTGAGGTCGTACGGTTGCTGGGCTGGGTCCAACGTCGCCGTGACCACGGTGGATTAATTTTTGTCGACCTACGGGATCGTTCTGGTCTTGTGCAAGTGGTCTTTGGGCCAGAAAAAATGGGAAGTGGATTTTCTGATGCCGAAAGTCTTCGTTCAGAGTTTGTAGTCTCCATCCGAGGGCTAGTGATTGCGCGTCCTGAAGGGATGATTAATCCGAACTTGGCTACTGGGAAAATCGAGATCGTTGCTGAATCCTTGGAAATCCTGAATGGAGCCAAGACTCCTCCTTATTATATTGTCGATCAAGTTGAGGTCGATGAAACAGTGCGTCTCAAACACCGTTATCTAGATCTGCGTCGCCCTGAGATGCAGGCAGTGTTCAAAACTCGGCATCAAGTAACGCAAATCATGCGCAATTTTTTTGATAACCAAGGCTTCTATGAAATCGAAACTCCGATGCTCATAAAATCCTCCCCAGAAGGAGCAAGGGATTACCTTGTTCCCAGCCGTGTCCATCCAGGAGAATTTTACGCCTTACCTCAGTCGCCGCAGATCTATAAGCAACTTCTGATGGTGGGTGGTATGGAGAAGTATTTTCAAATAGTACGTTGTTTTCGGGATGAGGACCTTAGAGCGGATCGCCAACCAGAATTCACTCAGCTGGATATTGAAATGTCCTTTGTCGAGGTGGAGGACATTCTACCGATGATGGAACAATTGATGGCTCGAATTTTCTCAGAGACGATTGGAAAGTCGTTAATGATGCCTTTTCCTCGTTTAACGTATAAGGAAGCTATGGACCGTTATGGGTCGGATAAACCGGATACGCGTTTTGGGATGGAGCTCATTGATGTTGGGGACCTTGTAGCTAAGACTGGTTTTAAGGTTTTTGCCAATGTTGTAGCCAATGGCGGAAGTGTGAAATGTATCTGTGCCAAAGATTGTTCTGGAATGCCCCGTCGAGAGATTGATGACTTAGCGAAGTATGTCAGTACCTATCGCGCCAAAGGCTTAGCCTGGATTGTCATGGCTGAGGAAGGAATTAAATCTCCGATTGCCAAGTTTTTTACAGAAGAAGAAATGAATGCCCTTATCAAACATGTTGGTGCTGAGACAGGGGATATCGTGTTCTTTGTCGCAGACACGTACCCGGTTGTCTCGGATGCCTTAGGTCATCTGCGCTTAGAATTAGCCAAACGATTGGGCCTGATTTCGGAGGATGCGCTCAATTTCTTATGGGTGACAGAGTTTCCATTGCTGGAGTACGATGAGGAACAAAAACGCTATATTGCGATTCATCACCCGTTTACTGCTCCTATGGATGAAGATTTACCCCTTCTGGAGACGGAACCCCTCAAAGTTCGGGCTAAAGCGTACGATATGGTCCTTAATGGTGTAGAACTGGGAGGCGGAAGTATTCGTATTCATCGCCGCAAGGTTCAGGAACAGTTATTTAGTGCCTTAGGTTTTTCCGAGGAAGAAGCGGTTGATAAGTTTGGGTATCTTTTAGAAGCCTTTGAGTATGGAACACCTCCTCATGGTGGAGTTGCCTTTGGGCTCGATCGGTTGATTATGCTTTTAACAGGTAAAGATAACATCCGAGATGTGATTGCTTTTCCCAAGACGCAGAGTGCTTCTGATATAATGGTGCATGCTCCTTCGCCAGTGACAATAAGACAATTAAAGGATTTGCATATTGTGACTAATATTGAGGTCGCTGGAGTAAAATAAACAAAACTTCAACGCCTATATGAGTCAGGGGACATATCATATTTTTCCGATAAACTCAGTGTGCGTTAAGAGTTGACAGGGGAGGGGGTTTTTAGCTATAATATTATTGTAGCTACCCCCTTAGGGTATCGGAGGACATGAAATGAAAAATTCAACGACATATTCTGAATCTAAAGAAGACCTCGTCCGAAGGCTGAAAAAAATCGAAGGTCAAGTCAAAGGGATTCAACGCATGGTCGAGAGTGATAAATACTGTGTCGATGTGTTGATTCAAGTGGCTGCTGTGCGTGCTGCGATCAATAGGGTTGGCACAATTGTGTTTGAACACCATTCACGCGGATGTATGCGTAATGCCGTTGAAAACAATGATCAGGAAGCTGCGATTGATGAGCTTATTGGGGTGCTTACTAAGTTTATTAAGTAGTCGAATTTAGGAGGAATTTTTATGGCAGGTGCAAATGTTAAAACCTTTACTACTGAAAACTTTGAGTCGGACGTTCTGAAGTCTGAGCAAGCTGTTTTAGTGGATTTTTGGGCTCCCTGGTGTAGTCCATGCCGCATGGTTGCTCCTATTGTCGAGGAACTTGCTGACGAGTATGTCGGACGGATTGCTATTGGAAAGCTCAACGTCGATGAGAACGGTCCGATAGCCAGCCAATATGGAGTCATGAGTATTCCGACGCTTGGTATTTTCAAAGGTGGCAAGATGGTTGACAAAATCGTAGGTTTCCGTGGCAAACCTGATCTTGTCAAAATGCTCGATGCACAGGTCTAATTACAGATAGAACGAAAGCGATGCCCTACTGATTAGGGCATCGCTTTTATAGTTTAGGGAGGTGCAAGGGTAAGGGTTGAATAGTGAACTAACCTAAACCTATTTGTTATCTTTTAACCCGTTAGCTTTGCAGGGGTTTAGACCTTCTTTCCCCATTTCGGACGGGACATAAAAACTTTGTCCCTGGATTGTTGGCGGGAGGTAGGGCTGTTCGATCCAGTGGTTCGGATAGTCGTGTGGGTAAAGATACCCTTTCCCGTTTCCCAATTTGTCAGCACCTGGGTAGTGACTATCCTTAAGATGGGCGGGAACTTCTCCGGTGGGGTGTTTTCTTAC
Organism: Desulfosporosinus sp. BICA1-9; assembly: GCF_000802135.1. Taxonomy (NCBI): domain Bacteria; kingdom Bacillati; phylum Bacillota; class Clostridia; order Eubacteriales; family Desulfitobacteriaceae; genus Desulfosporosinus; species Desulfosporosinus sp. BICA1-9. The sequence continues at coordinate 16,852 of NZ_JUEE01000261.1, read as the reverse complement.
GTAAGCTAGGGCACGGTCGATGCTCTGGACGGCGCTATTGCTTTTTGGAGCGGTGCTAATGGCAAGTACTGCTTGAGCTATAGGTATTCTTGCTTCAGGCATCCCTAGCCATTCGAGCGCAGCGGCAGCAGCATGGGCCTGAAGCATAGCCATAGGATCAGCGAGTCCCACGTCTTCCGAGGCATGGACAATAATTCTGCGCATGATGAAACGAGGGTCTTCTCCAGCATCGAGTAAAACGGCTAACCAGTAAAGAGCAGCATCGGGGTCTGAGCCGCGCATGCTTTTGATAAATGCGGAAATGATATCATAATGATTATCTCCAGATTTATCAAAACGGATGGCCCTTTGTTGAATTGATTCTTCGGCAATATCAAGGGTTATCTGGCGAATTCCGTTTTCTAGCGATGTAGTAAGAACGGCTAATTCTAGGGCATTAAGAGCGCGTCGCAAATCTCCATTAGCGTAATTAATCCAATGCTCCCAGGCCTCAGGAGCTATTTTTACCTGATATCTGCCCAGACCACGTTCTGTATCTTGCAAGGCTAGTTCAAGGCCTAGGCGGATTTCTGGAGGGAGAAGTAGTTCTAAGCGGAATAGAGTAGAACGGCTTAGGAGGGCAGAATTAAGCTCGAAAAAGGGGTTTTCTGTTGTAGCTCCAATAAAGGTAATGGTTCCGTTTTCTACTGCTGGAAGAAGGGCATCTTGTTGTCCTTTATTAAACCGGTGAACTTCGTCACAAAAAACCAAGGTTCGTTTTCCGTAAAGATGCAAATCATTCGTGGCCTGCGAAATAATTTCACGAATGTCTTTTACGCCCGAAGTGACAGCGTTGATACGAATAAAGTGTGAGGCAGTTTTGGCCGCAATAACTTGCGCCAAAGAGGTTTTGCCCGTTCCAGGAGGACCATAGAGGATGAGTGAAGATACTCGGTCAGCTTCGATGGCCCTTCTTAGGAGTTTCCCAGGGCCGAGGATATGACTTTGACCGATATATTCCTCAAGCGAGCGTGGGCGCATACGCTCCGCAAGGGGCGCTACTTGATGTTGATTAAATGTGGCGGAGAAAAGATCCATTTTTAGTTTTCCTTTCTAGGGGAGGAAGTGGAGGAAGTGGAGGAAGTTTCTTAGCCCGTTCACACAACGTTCCATCGCTATTCGCTTGAGGATATGGCTAAAACACAAAACCTCTGGGCTTTCTGGTCGAATGCTATGCCGTCCTTGGCGCATTCGACACTAGGCACGTCCTGTGCCGTCGCATGTGAACCGTTGTGTTTTTTAACGCCAGATCCTCGGCGCTCATTGACGCGATTCCACTAATCGTGCTCTCTAAGCTAAGAAACTTCCTCTGGCTTGGGTCGGCCGAGGTGTTAGAACGGTGGATGCAAGTTAACTCAAGCTAGAGTGAAAGTAAGGTGCAAGTAAGGGACGGTTCTTGCCTGCATTTTAACAAAGATGCTTGGTGGAGTTTTTAGTTGAGTGACATAATTATATCATGTGAGACGGACCTTTGCTTGGAGGTAATTCACTTCAAAGGGTTATTGAAGCATATATGACAAAAGAAAGAGTCTTTCACGTATTTGAGCTGACAAAATCGTGAAAGGCTCTTAGTAATTCTTGCGTTTACAGTATGATGGAGACGGGGCAAACTACGGACTTGTTTTGCTAACCTTATTGTTTTCTTGAATATTCAAGTTTACCGTTTATAAAAGTATGAAGGACTTTAGAATTTATATTAAAGGGTTCTCCGCTGAATACAACTACATCTGCATCGTAACCTGGAGTAATTTCACCAACCTTATCACTACAGCCCAGTATTTCTGCCGGATGAGAGGTTAACAAACTGAGAGCGTCTGCCTGATTTAGACCCTCTGCGATGGTCAAGGCAGCGATTGTTCGTAATTGATCAATAGAGTTATAAGGATGATCTGTAATAAGTGCTACTCTCACGCCCGCTTCAACTAAATTTATGGCAGTCCTATAATTCCGACTCTTTAGTTCCATTTTTATCCTAGGGGTTAACATGGGACCGAATGCGACGGGAATCTCCCGTTCCTTGAGATACTCTTTCACTAAATCCGCTTCAGTACCGTGTTCTATCACAAGTTTACTAATTTTGAACTCTTCCGCAATGCGTATAGCTGTAATAATATCGTCAGCCCGATGAGCATGTGCCCGTAAGGGGATTAGTCCTTTGAGAACTGGGATTACAGACTCTAGACGAATATCTCGGTACTTAAGCTTACCTAGTTCTTTTAAACCCATATAATCCTCAGTTTTCATGAACAATTCCCTAATCAAGGAAGCAGTACCCATTCTTGTAACCGGACATTTACTATCTATTCCATACGTGCTGATTGGATTTTCACCAAGGGCGACTTTTAAGCCAACCGGGTTTTTTAAAATCATCTTATCAAGGATATTCCCGGCGGTCTTGATGGCTAAAGATAAACCACCGACCGCATTATTACTGCCTGGGCCGGTCATAACGCTGGTAATTCCTGACTTGACGGCATCTTGAAAGGCTATATCTAAAGGATTAACTGCATCGATACCTCTTAAATGGGGTGTTACTGCATCTGATGTTTCGTTATTGTCAACGCCTATTTTCCCAGTACCTTCTTCGATTATTCCTAGATGAGTGTGGCAATCAATAAATCCTGGCAAGACATAATGTTCTTTCATATCCATAATTTCATCACAACAATCAGAAAAGAGGGTATCTGAAATACAAGAAATTTTCCCAGACTGGATTAATATATCTTTTTTTTCTGTTTCGCCATTAATTTGAAATACAAGACAATTCTTCAGAAGTAACGATTCCAATGAATTTCCCCCCTTTTCCTGCCGGCAAAGTTAGTTTGCTCAGTTTAGTCAAGTTTGGTATGTCTCTATATATATGCCCTTTCTAAAGAGGAAACTTTCGTGTAAAATACAAAGGTGTTATGTTCAAGATCAGACTTGACAAATCCCGAGTATTTTTATAAGATATAAGCAATATAAAGAGAGATTTAAAGAATATAGAATTTAACTAGCGGAAAAGAGGTGAGGGTGTTGAAACTCTCGACCAAAGGGCGATATGGTGTCAAAGCCATGTTTGATTTAGCTCAACATGTGGGTGAGGGCCCGACTTCTTTGAAAAGCATTGCAGAGAGACAAGGTATTTCCGAGCATTATCTAGAGCAACTGATTTCAGGTTTGCGTAAAGCAGGGCTTGTCAAGAGTATTCGCGGCGCACAAGGTGGTTACTTACTGGGAAGAGAACCCGATAAAATAAGAATTGGAGATATTATTCGCGTCCTAGAAGGGCCCATTGCGCCATCGGATTGTGTATCAGAAGAGGCCCCGGAAATATGTTCCAAAGCTGAATTTTGTGTCACACGAACAATTTGGGAAAAGGTAAGAGACTCCATCACGGATGTTCTTGATTCGATCACTCTGGAAACGATGCTCGAAGATGCCAAAAAAATTGAAACGGAGCGGAGCTTATATATGTACTATATTTAAAGCAATGCTTCACACGCAAGAAATTATAATAAAGGGAGTGAACCCCGTCATGCGAGTTTATTTAGACCACAGTGCAACCACTCCGGTTGATCCAGAAGTGGCTGCTTTGATGATGACTTATTACACTGAGAAATATGGCAATCCGTCTAGTGTTCACGGTTTTGGTAGGGAGGCTAAACAAGCCTTAGAGCAAGCAAGAAGCCAAGTAGCAGAGCTCATAGGTGCTACCCCTAAAGAGGTTACCTTTACTAGTGGTGGGACGGAGGCGGACAACCTTGCAATTTTAGGCACTGCTGAAGCGCTCCGCAAAAAAGGGAAACACATTATTACTTCTTGTATCGAACATCACGCAGTTCTTGAAACCTGTGAATACTTAGAAAAAAACGGCTTTGATCTAACGGTTATACCTGTAAACGAAGAGGGAATTCTCTCAGTCGATGAGGTTAAAAAGGCAATTCGCCCGGATACGATTTTAATCAGCGTGATGCATGCCAATAATGAAGTGGGATCGATCCAGCCAATTGCTGAGATTGGTAGACTGACCAAAGAACATGGTATAACGTTTCACGTGGATGCAGTTCAATCGTTAGGCAAGATTCCTATTAACGTGGATGAGATGAATGTAGACCTAATGACTGTTTCCAGTCACAAGATTTATGGTCCCAAGGGAGTAGGGGCTTTATATATTCGAAAAGGGGTACGGGTTGTACCTATGGCTCATGGGGGAGGCCAAGAAAAGAGGCGTCGCGCCGGAACAGAGAATACACCCGGAATCATAGGGTTTGGCAAAGCTTGTGAGCTGGCTGGGCAACGAATGGCGGACGACACTAAGCATCAAACGAAACTGCGCGATAAACTCATGAATGGAATCAGTGAGCGCATCGAATACGTAAAAGTTAATGGACCTCTTGGAGAAAAGCGCTTACCCAATAATGTGAATGTCAGTATTCGTTATGTTGAAGGAGAGTCCTTGTTATTATCACTTGACATGTTAGGAATCGCTGCCTCAAGCGGCTCCGCTTGTACGTCAGGGTCATTAGATCCTTCCCACGTGCTCCTGGCTATGGGGCTGGTCCATGAGATTGCTCACGGCTCGCTGCGCTTTACCTTAGGACGTCAAAACACGGAAGCGGAAATTGATTATCTTCTTGAACAATTACCGAAGATTGTAGAGCGTTTGCGTATGATGTCTCCGCTGTACGATCAGGTTATTCATAAGCAACAAGCACAATAAGGAGTGACGGAAAAATGTATACAGAAAAAGTAATGGATCATTTCAATAATCCTCGTAATGTTGGCGAAATGGAAAATCCGGATGGCGTCGGTGAAGTAGGAAACGCTAAATGTGGAGATATTATGCGTATTTATTTAGATATTGAGGGAGACATTATTAAGGACGTCAAGTTTAAAACCTTTGGCTGTGGTGCTGCCGTTGCCACAAGTAGTATGGTTACTGAAATGGTCAAGGGGAAGACGATTGACGAAGCGATGGTAATTTCCAATGCGGCTGTTGCTGAGGCTTTAGGAGGGCTACCTGAAACGAAAATGCATTGTTCTAATCTGGCAGCTGATGCACTCCATAAAGCGATTGGTAATTATCGCGATAAACAACAAACAAAGGAATAGATGATAATTATGGCTCTGACAACGAAACCAAAAGTGGTTGTGGGGATGAGCGGCGGTGTGGATAGTTCCATGGCCGCCGCTTTACTTAAAGAAGAAGGATACGACGTGATCGGGGTTACGTTACAAATTTGGGAATCAGCGGGCCCGGAGACGGAATGGGGCTGTTGCTCGAACTCAGCCATTGATGACGCCAGGCGGGTGGCCTTTATCCTGGGGATTCCCCATTATGTCATGAATTTTCGGTCGTATTTCGAGGAGACTGTGGTGGATTATTTCACACAGTCTTATTTGTATGGAGAAACTCCAAACCCATGTTTAGCCTGTAATAAGTATGTGAAATTTGGGGAACTACTCCGCAAGGCACGTGGGCTGGGGGCTGAGTTCATAGCCACTGGACATTATGCTCAAGTATTACGAGATCCGGGAAGTGAACGATTTCTTTTAAGTAAGAGCGCAGATCAGCGCAAAGATCAAACCTATGCACTGTATATGTTGACCCAAGAACAGCTGGAGCACACCCTTTTCCCTTTGGCAGGCTACAAAAAAGAACAGGTTCGAGAAATGGCTAGAGAACGTGGTTTGGGGGTGGCGAACAAAGCAGAAAGTCAAGAGATCTGTTTTGTTCCCAATGATGATTATGCCTCGTTTGTTCGAGAGCGTATCAAGGTTCCCATTAAGGCAGGTTATTTCGTGGACCTTGCAGGAAATAAGTTAGGTAAGCACGAGGGGATTCTACACTTCACAGTGGGGCAGCGCAAAGGGCTTGGGGTTACCTTTGGTAAACCAATGTTTGTAGTGGGGTTGAATCCTGAAAGCAATGAGGTTGTTTTGGGGGAGGATCCGGATGTATATACTGATACGCTCTGGGCGATCGAGCCAAACTGGATATCGATTCCGGATCTAAAGGAACCTCTGAAGGTCAAAGCCAAAATTCGTTATAACTCCATAGGGGCTGACGCGACTCTTTATCCTGCTGAGATGGGAGCAGACTATGACTTAAAGGTTTGTTTTGATGAACCACAGCGTGCTGTAACTCCCGGTCAAGCAGTGGTCTTTTATCAAGGGGATTTAGTCGTTGGAGGGGGAAAAATTATTTCCGATCCTCGAGGACTAATGCGAGGCTCGAAGTTCGAGGATCGAGGTTCGAACGTGTAGTCCCTGCATCTATAGCGGCGGTTCCTTCCGCCATCCCTGGCTACAGAGACACTCGACCATCACGGCAGCTTGCCATCCATGGCGATGCTCTAATCTCGAACATCCTTGTTCGAGTCTTGGTCAGCGCATGCATAAAGTTTAGAATAGTCGGGCAGAGTATAGGTAGTACTTTTTGGCGAGGAGGAGGTAACATGCGACGCACTCGAGAGATTGTCGGACTACCTGTTTTGGATCTAAAAAGCGGGGACTCGATTGGTTGGGTACATGATTTGGTCCTCGACAATGACAAAGATGAGGTTGTAGGAATTCTCTTAGAGGGCGGACACTTCTTCCAGTCCACAAAAGGCATCCCGCGAAAGGCCATCATAACGGTTGGAAAGGATGCTCTGACCGTGAACAAGAAAACAGTTGAAGTACTTAAGGGGACGCGATGGTCTGACAAAGTCGGGAATGAAGTCTATACCCAAGGTGGAGAGGCTAGAGGCACGATCGAAGATGTTTTTCTCGATGATTCCGTAGAAAGAATGGTAGGATTTGAAGTTTCGGACGGGCTCTTCGCTGACCTACTTCATGGCAGGGGAACGATTCTTAGACCCCATGTTATGATGGATGGAAAAGACATATTGATCGTTGATAATCAAGTATCCCCCTTGGACCAAGCAAATGAAGGGGGTATACTATCATGAATTGTCCAGTTTGCGGTGGACGTGCTATTGGTAAAGTGGGGGTAGAGCAGTTCTATTGTTGGGATTGTTGTGTTGAATTTACTACCCAAACTGACAAAGTGGTTATTTATGATCTCGCGGAAGATGGTTCTCTCGTTGCTTGGGATGATCCAGCCATTGACTCGGGTGTTTCCAGCGCTGCTATGGAGTAACCCATATCTAAACAAAGATGGAGAGATGAATAATGAGATCTAAGCATATGCTAAGCGGTTTGGTTACTGGGAGTGTCGCTTTAGTGAGTGCTCTAGTTTTATACATCTGCATGAAGGGTAATACGTGCGAAGACAGTGTCTTCGTCCACGACAAAAGAAAAAGCCGATGCTTATGTGACGTGGCATGAATGTCTTGACCAAAGGTAGCCGCATGTTGCTGAAAAGAACCAAACTATTTCACTAAGATTCAGAAATTAAAAGCGCGCATCGCGCGCTTTTTTTTGCAAGTCAATACCTATGATAATACACGGTATTACTGATTAATGAAAAAGGTTCTTGTCAGAAGAACGCATAAATATAGCTTCTTCAATTTTAATAGGAAGGAGATAAGATGAAGTATAAGTATTGGAAATGGATCTTTACAGGAACCTGCCTACTCATAGCAATCTTGGTTCTTTTCAAGGTGAAGGCAATTTTAGGTCCGTTTTTTCTTGCTTTTGTCCTTGCTTTTCTTCTTAATCCCTTTGTCGAAGGCTTGGAACGCTATAGGATCAGCAGGAACAAATCCATAGCGATTGTTTTCACTATAATTATAGCGATTTTAGCTACTGCAATATTTTTTATCCTGCCCATAATTTATAATGAACTTAGTAAATTGGTGGTAGTGTTACCTAAGACAATTGAGTCAATTACAGTCATGATAGATGGCTTTCGTGAGCAATTTAAGGCGACTGGCTTGCCAAGCCGTGTGGCGCAGGTATTGGATCAACAATTAGCGCAAAGCGAGATCATAATTGCCGATCGGCTTAACCTTTTCTTAGCTAGTTTACCTAATGTATTGTCTACATTCACTCTTTACATGTTATCCCCGGTGATCGCCATCTATTTCCTAGCTGACTGGAAGGGCCTAGGAAATGGCTTCTTTCGAATTATTCCACAACGCTGGAGGATGGAATGGCGACGGTTGTGGCAAGATATCAACCATGTGATTCGCCAATTCATACGGGGAGACCTAGTCGTCGCCGTGATTGTAGGGATATTAATCGGTATTGGTGTAAAATTAGTGGGGATGGAATATGCTCTGTTAATTGGTTTGATCTGCGGAATATTTGATCTCATTCCCTACTTTGGACCAGTGATTGGGGCGGTACCAGCAGTCTTGTTGGCTTTAACGCAGTCACCTGCAATGGCCGTGAAAGTTACTTTGATTATTTTTATCGTACAACAGCTCGAGGGCAATATTATTTCGCCTAAGCTCATGGGTGAAAGTGTAGGCCTCCATCCCCTGTGGGTCGTTTTTGCCCTTTTGGCATGTGGAGAGATTGCTGGCTTCTGGGGCATGTTCTTGGCAGTTCCGTTAGCGGCTGTTGTGCGAGTCATCTTGAATCATGTATATTTTAGGTTAGTTTCGACAAAAGTTTAATTTGGTTGACAAATAAGACTTTCCCTGTATATACTTTATAAACAATGGGGAATTTGTCAGATGAATAGAAGATGTAAGTTCTTTGAACCGTAAAATATGCAGGGTGATCTCAAAAAAATCTCGCCCCTGATTTATAGGGTGAGGTTATTTTTTATTGTGCTGGCTAATTTTAGATTGAATTCTAAAGGGGTGTTCGTATGTATTCTGGTAATGAATTAAGGGACATGTTTTTAAAGTATTTTGAGGCTAAAGGACATAATGTTTTGCCCAGTGCCTCGCTGATCCCTAAAGATGATCCGACCTTGTTATTAACTGTCGCAGGCATGGTTCCCTTTAAACCCTATTTTCAACGCCGGGTAGAACCACCTTTTCCCAGAGCCACAACTGCTCAAAAATGCGTTCGTACCCCGGATCTGGAAGAGGTAGGGAAAACAGCTCGCCACCATACATATTTCGAGATGTTGGGAAACTTTTCGTTTGGTGACTACTTTAAAAATGAGGCAATTCCCTGGGCTTGGGAGTATATAACCGAGGTATTGAAAATCCCAGTGGAAAAGCTTTGGGTAACTATCTATCCTGAAGACGAAGAAGCCAGAATGATTTGGGAGAAAGCGGGCGTTAAGTCCGATCGAATCTTAGGAGATCCTGAAAATTTTTGGGCCGCCGGTCCTACAGGGCCGTGTGGACCTTGTTCAGAAATATATGTCGATCTTGGAGAGGCCAGGAGTTGTGACAAACCTGGTTGTGCTATGGGCTGTGATTGTGATCGCTTTTTAGAGATCTGGAATTTAGTCTTCATGCAGTATAACCGCGATGAAGCGGGTGTCCTAACCCCTCTTCCGAAGCAAAACATTGACACAGGTATGGGTTTAGAGCGGATTGCGTCAGTGATGCAAGGGGTTGAGACCAATTTCGATACGGATCTATTCCGTCCCATTATTGACCATGTGGCAACCTTAGCTGGAGTTAAATATAGGGAAAATGCCAAAAATGATTTGGCTTTAAAAGTGGTGTCTGACCACGTTCGAGCTGTGTCGTTTATGTTAGCAGATGGGATTCGCCCGAACAATGAAGGTAGAGGGTATGTTCTGCGACGTATTCTGCGGCGCGCTGTCCGGTACGCCAAACTTCTGGGAATTGACAAACCGTTCTTGGAATCAGCTTTTCAGGTGATCCAAAAAGATTACTCTGAGGCCTATCCAGAGCTTAAGGAAAATGAGAATTTTATTTTAAATCACTTAAACTTAGAAGAAAAGAACTTCCAAGCAACTTTGGAGCAAGGCACTCAGCTGTTGCAGGAAAAGGTTAAAGCACTTATGAAACAAGGGGAGACTGTTCTAGCCGGAACGGATGCTTTTTATCTCTATGAAACCTATGGCTTTCCGGTAGAGTTGACGGAAGAAATGCTTGAAGAGCAAGGCTTAACCGTTGATATGGGGGCATTTCAAACTGCGGCAGAAGAGCATCGCCTGAAGGCAAAAGAGCAATCTCAGCAAATGCGTGCTGTGGTTGAAAGCCCACAACTCATGGAAAAAGCTAAACTCTTAGGGCTGACTCCATTTGTTGGTTATGAGAGGCTTTCAGTAGCGACTCGAATTGAAGGGTTGTTTGTTAGTGGCGAGGAGAAGCAGGATGCCGGTGAAGGGGAAGAGGTCCTGATCTTCCTTGCTGAGACTCCTTTTTATGCAGAAAGCGGCGGTCAGGTGTCTGATTGGGGAGTGATCCGAACCCCTCGTGCCGAGGCTCGTGTGCTTGAAGTGAAAAAAGGTGTTACCGGCACCCTTTATCACCGTGCTCAGGTAACCACAGGAGTGTTGCACGTTGGGGAAACAGTCGATGCAGAAATAGATCTCGTTGCCCGCCAAGCCACCTCTCGCCATCACAGCGCAACGCACCTGCTTCATTTTGCCCTGCGCTCTGTTTTGGGGGAACATGTCCAGCAAGCAGGGTCTTTAGTTTCTCCAGAACGCCTGCGTTTTGACTTTACCCATTTTTCTCCGCTGACGGCGGAGGGACTTAGAGCAGTTGAGGGTATTATTAATGAAGCCGTGCTGAAAAATCTGCCGGTAGATGCCACTGAAATGCTCTTGAAAGAGGCTAAACTGAGCGGGGCTACGGCACTTTTCGGAGAGAAATATGGAGAAACAGTTCGAGTTGTTAATATGGGAATGGTCAGCAAAGAACTGTGCGGTGGGACGCATGTTAAAAATACTGGAGAAATCGGGCTGGTGAAAATTCTCAGCGAGGGTGGAATCGGGGCTGGTCTGCGTAGGATTGAGGCAATCACAGGCTTAGAGTCCTTAGCGTATTTCCGTGCTCTTGATGAACAAGTCATGGAAGTTGCCCAAAACCTTAAAGCCCAACCCTTAGAAGTAGGAAAACGCGTCCAAGGGTTGATGACTCAAGTCAAAGACCTTGAACGGGAAATTGGCCAACTTCAGGCAAAACTCGCCAAGAATGAAGTGGAAGGATTGCTAAAACGGGTTACTGAGATCGAGGGAATTCCAGTCTTAGCCTCTACGGTGCATGTTTCTGATATGGAAGGCCTTCGTCAAATGGCAGATCTTTTACGAGCCAAACTCAAGTCTGGAGTCATCGTCTTAGGTGCGGCAAGCGAAGGTAAGGTGAATTTTGTGACGGTTGTAAGCCCTACAGGTTTAAGTGGGTTACATGCCGGACAGATTATAAAAGAAGTTGCTAAAATTACGGGCGGAAGCGGAGGCGGCCGGCCGGACATGGCTCAAGCTGGAGGCAAAGATCCTAGTAAACTGGGTGAAGCCATTGATCGTGTATCAACAATAGTAAGAGGATTTCTTAAAAAATAGAGAAGCTCTTGCTTTAACTTAAAACACCCTTGTACAGTTGGGTGATCAGTGCTAACGAAAGGCGAAAGGGGGACAGGAAAATGGATCGAATGGAAGAAACCATGATGTTTAAGGCAGTGGGAGATGAGGAAGTTTCTGCCCGCGATATTTTGCAGAAGGTGTACGCTGCGTTGCAAGAAAAAGGCTATGACCCAATAAATCAGATGGTTGGCTATCTCATGTCTGGCGACCCCGTATATATTACGAGCCACAATCAGGCACGCGCGATGATTCGTAAACTTGAACGCTTTGAGCTGATTGAAGAGTTGGTCAGAACCTACTTGCAAGAAAAGTAAAGAAAAGTAGCTAAAGCTAATGTAAAGTTAAAGTAGCTAGAGCTAAAGCTAATTAAAGTAAAGTAAAGTAAAAGTAAGTAATGCTAAAGCTGAAACCCTCACTCAAAGTGGTGAGGGTTTCAACTTTAGCGATGCATTAGGCACGAGGCGAAGCGAGTAACACCATGCGAGGCACGTTACTCGAAGCACGCGAAATAAGAGTCTGAAACGAGATATTCTAATCTCGGACTTCGAACTTCGGACTTCGCACCTCGCGTTTCGAAAGGAGTATGAGATGCGTCAGGTCAAACTTGGTTTATGGGGATCGGAAGTTTCAGAGGTGTGCTTTGGAAGTTTAGCTATATCCCCATTACAAGGACGTTTGACAGCGGCTGAAGGGGCTAATGTTTTGCGCTATGCTCTTGAACAAGGGGTTAACTGGATTGACACGGCAGAAATCTATGCCAATTATGAGCAAATTGCTACGGTCATCAAAGATTATCCTGACGTTCAAATTGTTAGTAAGAGCTACGCAGTGACGGCGGAGGAAATGCGTTTGAGCCTGGAAAAAGCTCGTACTGCTCTTAATCGAGATACGCTCGACTTTTTTCTACTCCATGAGCAGGAAAGCGCTTTAACTCTCAAGGGGCACATTAGGGCTTGGGAAGAACTCCTAAAAGCCAAGGAAAAGGGGATTGTGCGCTGGATTGGCCTTTCAACCCATGCCGTGGCAGGAGTCAGGGCTGGGGCGCTTCAGCCTGGGCTTGATGTGATCCATCCCATCTTAAATTATCAGGGTCTAGGGATTATCGATGGTAAATTAGAGGAGATGCTTGAGGCAGTTACTTTTGCTGCGGAAATTGGGATTGGGATTTACGCCATGAAAGTTTTCGGGGGCGGTCATTTGACGAATGATCCAGAAAAAGCCGTAGGTTTTATCCAAAAGATTCCGGGTGTGCAAGCTTTAGCTCTGGGAATGTCCAGCCGGGAAGAAGTGGATTATAATTTGCTCTTGGTTTCAGGACAAGAAATCCCTCCGAAGTTGCGGGAAAAAGTCAAGTGCAGAGAACGAAAACTATATGTGGCTGATTGGTGCCAAGGGTGTGGGTTATGTTTGGAAGCATGCCCTCAGGGTGCATTGAGGATTGAAGAAATAGCCGTTGTGGATAATGAGGTCTGTGTGCTTTGTGGGTATTGCGGGAGAGCTTGTCCGCATTTTTGTCTTAAAATTGTGTAAATATCTGGAGGAAACTATTATGCGGATTATGGGGTTAGATTTTGGCTCGAAGACGATTGGTGTGGCGATGAGTGATGCTTTATTTTGGACGGCCCAGGGGGTTAAAACCATTAAACGGTCCAAGAAGGAAATCGAAGAGTTGCGTGAACTCATTCGCGAGTATGAGGTGATGGAGATTGTCGTAGGTTATCCTAAAAATATGAATGGAACCTTGGGGCCCCGTTGTGCCTTGACAGATGAGTTTACAGAGGTTTTGCGTTTAGAGTTTGGGCTTCCGGTGGAATTGTGGGATGAGCGATTAAGCACGGTGGCAGCACAGCGGACGCTTCTGGAAGCGGATGTGTCGCGCTCGAAGCGAAAGCTTGTGATTGATAAGATGGCAGCTGTTTTTATACTCCAAGGTTATCTGGATCGTCGACAGTCAAGAAATATTCAGGCTGATATTTGACAATCATTACCTACAATAGTACAATGACCATATTCTTTGATAAGAGGTGAAATACATGTCCGACCAACCACATAACCATGATGAGCATGACGCTGAGGAATTTGACACAGTCGTACTCACAGATGACGAGGGAAAAGACCACGAGTTTCTCCATCTCGATACCTTGGAACTTGAAGGCTCGACATACTTTGTTCTGATGCCTATTACAGACGAGGATACCGAAGAAGAGGATGCAGATGAGGCTATTATTCTTAAATTAGGCAAAGATGCTGAGGGCAACGAAATGCTCCAAGACATCGAAGACGATGAAGAGTGGGAAAAAGTTGCTGACGCTTGGGAGAACTTAGTTGAATCCGAAGACGACGAAAAAGAATAAACTCTTGTCACCTTTGTTTTCATAGCTGCAAAGAACCTGTTGAGACGATCTCAGCGGGTTCTTATGTTTTCATAAAGAAAATTTCATAGTTTATAATGAAAGTTAATAAATCTGGAGATAAACGTTAAGCTCTGCGGAAATACTAAGATTGATGAAAGCAGAGGAGTGTGGATTTTGAAGCAAATACGACAAACATGGATGCGGACTTTCTATACAACGTTAGGTTTTCTATTGCTAACGTTCCTATTAATCGGATGTATCCCTTCAAGTCACACCTTAGAGAATGAAAGTACGTCGCATAATAAGGTAGGAACCAAAACAAAATCTATTGTTATTTCAAATGGCGTAAAAGTGGATGATTTAGATCTCAGCGGCACCCTAGTATCTGAAGCACCCACGAAAATAGATACCTGGGCAAATGACAAGCTGGAAGAAACGCGAATCCTGTTGTACAATGAAAAAGAGATTCCGATTTCCTTAAGAGACATGGGTATTGAAGTAGATACAGAGAAGGTAGTTGAAGAGGCCCAACGTATCCCTGGATTGGCAGTGTCAAGTGTGCTTAAAGTCGATCCTTTAGTTGCAAGTCAGGCGCTTCAGGAAAGGTTGAAGAAATTTAATCGCCCAGCAAAAGATGCCTCTTATAAGATCGAAAAGGATAAGGTGGTTATTCAGCCGTCAGAGAGTGGCCAGACAGTGGAAGTTGATCGGTTAATCGGGGATATTCTAAAATCCTCTCTAACTGAGGTTCCGTTAAGGATAGACCTTCCAATGAAAGAGGTTCCGGCAACAGTGACGACTGAGTCGATAAAAGCTTTGGCTTTTGATTCGGTGATCGGGGAGTTCACTACAAAGTTTTCAGTCAAAGAGGAGAATCGTTCTGCAAATTTAACTGCGGCCGCTAAAGCTTTGGACGGCAAAGTTCTTCTTCCGGGGGAAACTCTTTCATTCAACCAGACAGTAGGTCCCCGAGAGCCTGAGACAGGGTACAAAGAGGCCTACGTAATTGTCAAAGGGGAATATGTGCAAGGAACCGGAGGTGGCATCTGTCAAGTCTCTTCGACGTTATATAATGCTGTCTTGCTAAGTAATTTAGAAATTATAGAACGGAAACCTCATGAGGTTGTCGTTAGTTATGTACCTCCAGGTCAAGATGCAACCGTCAGTTATCCTAATCTTGATTTTAAATTTAAAAATAATTCCACGAGTATCGTCTATTTGCGGACAGATGTAAAAGCAGGTGCTCTTACTGTTCGGCTATGGGGTAAGAAGACGGGATTATCCATCAGTATTGAACGACAAGTGGAGAAAGAACTCAACTATAAGGTAGAGAACCGCCTTGACTCCAAACTTTCTGCAGGACGAGTTGTTCAGGAGCAAAAAGGTTCGAAGGGGATCGTTGTCAACACCTGGAAGGTGACTCGAGACAAGGATGGCAATGAAGGCAAGCAGTTTTTGGGTCGTGACTGGTATGCACCGACCAACCAGATTTTTCGTGTGGGGACTCGAGGTATTTCTGAAACATAGTGGAGAGGGAGTGAGAAATGTCCAGAAAGAAAAAGTCCTTCGGCATCGGTATCTTAAAGTGGGTTATTCTACTTTCCATGGCTGGGGGTTTTGGTTTATTGTCTTGGTGGTCTTGGGCTATAAAGCCCTATTCGACTACTGACAATAGTGTAAAGATTACGATTGCTCCGGGAACAACGGCTGCTCAATTAGCTGGGGAATTAGAACAGCGTCAGCTGATTCGCAGTGCATGGGCGTTTAGATATTTAGCGCGTGTACGGAACGATGAATTCAAGCTTTATGTTGGGGATTACCAATTAGCTCCGATGATGTCCCCGGAGGAAATGATCAATCGCCTGACAAAAGGGGCAACGATGTTAGATGCCCAGCGTGTGACTATTCCAGAAGGGTATACCACAGAACAAATTATTGATTTATTAGTACAGAAGGGGATCTCGAATAAAACAGATTTGACCAAGGTGATTACGGAAGACACCTACCCTTATTCATTTCTGAAAAATACACCTAAAGGGGTCCATCGTCTAGAGGGATATTTATTTCCCAATACTTATGAAATTAGTAGGCAATCGAGCCCTCATGCAATAATCGATATCTTTCTTAAACAGTTTGAGAAAGAACTCACTTCTGACGTACAGACTCAACTCGATAGCAAGAAGTTTTCCGTTTCCGAGTGGGTTACCCTAGCTTCTTTAGTCGAAAAAGAGGCGGTGAAAGAATCAGATCGCCCTTTGATCGCTGCCGTGTTTCTGAATCGGCTAAAGATTAACCAACCTCTTCAATCCTGTGCTACTATCCAATTTTTGCTCGGCACTCCCAAACCGGTGCTTTATGAAAAGGATCTTCAGATTCCTTCACCGTATAATACCTATCTCCACCCAGGCTTGCCACCAGGACCGATTGCCAATCCCGGTCATGCCTCCTTAGAAGCAGTCTTGAATCCGGCTAAAACGGATTTTTTATACTTCGTGGCTAAAAAGGACGGGTATCATGCATTTGCTAAAACGTACGCAGAGCATTTAAAGAATGTGAAATTATATCAGTGACCCATGTTGAAGATTTGTTCGACGTCTTTGTCTCCGCGGCCGGATAGATTGACGATTAGGATTTGGTCAGGATTCATGGTAGGAGCGAGCTTAAGGGCATAGGCGACTGCGTGTGCACTCTCAAGGGCTGGGATGATGCCTTCAGTTCTAGAAAGTCTGTGGAAAGCGTCCAGGGATTCTTGGTCGGTAATGCTCACATACTCGGCACGACCGATATCTTTCAGGTAGCTGTGTTCTGGTCCTACACCGGGATAGTCCAGACCAGCTGAAATGGAATGGGTGGCAAGGGGCTCTCCATGTTCGTCTGCCATGACGTAACATTTAAAACCATGCACGATTCCAGGTGCTCCGGCAGTGAGGGGGGCTGCATGTTTTCCGGTTTCTAAGCCTAGACCAGCTGGCTCGACCCCTATGAGTCTGACGTTTGAGTCGGGGATGAAATTAGCAAACATGCCGATGGCGTTGCTTCCACCGCCGACACAAGCCATGACTGC